>CAMJHU010000103.1 GCA_946405565.1 uncultured Clostridia bacterium | reverse complement strand
CTTCGGGTCGTAAAGACCGGAAGCAGGGCTGATTTGGTATGCAGAAATGAACAACATACAAAGTTATATTGATATGCGTTTTATAAAATTGTGGAGGCGTGACGGGTGACATGACAGCCCACGTTGACCGCCACGGGAAGTCCCGCGATGTGGGTGGGGGCAGTTTCGATATTGACCGCCAGCGCGGTGATGCTTCCGCCGAAGCCCTGCGGACCCACGCCGGTGGCGTTGACGGCAGCAAGCGCTTCCTGTTCCATCGAGCGGTAGTATTCATCGGGATGGGGCTGTTCAAGACTGCGGCACAGCGCCTTTTTGGCGAGCAGGGCGCAGCCTTCAAAATCACTGCCGATGCCCACGCCCAGCACCATCGGCGGACAGGGATTGCCTCCCGCGATCCGGGCGGTTTCAGCGATGAAAGCGATGATATCGTCTCTTCCGAAGGAGGGAGTGAACATTCGCAGACGGCTCATATTTTCACTGCCGAAGCCCTTGGGCGCCACAGTGATTTTCAGTCGGTCACCGGGAACCATACGGGTGTGAATCACGGCAGGCGTATTGTCGTTGGTATTGACGCGGCGGAGCGGATCGGCTACCACCGATTTACGCAGCAGACCGTCGGTATAACCGCGGCGCACACCGTCATTGACCGCATCCTCCAGCCAGCCGCCTACAATATGTGCCTCCTGCCCGACCTCCAGAAAGACCACTGCCATACCTGTATCTTGACAGATCGGAATATCCAGTGAAGCGGCAGCGGCGAGATTGGCTTTCATATCGTCAAAGACAGCTCGTCCCAGCGCAGAGGTTTCGCAGTTGGCGCAGGCGTGAATGCGGGCGGTGAGATCGTCGGACAGCACTTTGTTGGCGCGTATGCACAGGTCGCGCACCGCATCGGAGACCGCGTCTGTGTGAATGGTTCTCATATTCATCAGGAGCCTCCTTAAAAGCCAGCGTCGCGGTATACCTCGCGACCGTCGATGTAGACCGCCAGCGGTTTGGCGGCAAGGGTGAGAGGATCGGCGTCAAAGATGGAGAAATCGGCGTCCTTGCCGACACCCAGAGAACCCACCCGGTCGTCAATGCCCAGCAGCCGGGCGGGGCGTATGGTAATGCCGCGCAACGCGCTGTCGTAATCCATGCCTTCCCGCACCATCAGACCGGCACAGATCGGCAGGTACTGAATGGGAATCACAGGGTGATCGGTGACGATAGCGGTGGGAATACCCGCCCGGTCGAGAATGCCTGCGGCGGTAGGGGAGAGGTTACTCAACTCCGGCTTGGAACGGTCGGAGAGCAGCGGTCCGGAAAACACTTTTGCGCCGCAAGCAGCCAGTTCCTCGGCACAGAGGTGTCCTTCCGTTCCGTGAACGATGATATAGTCCAGTCCGAATTCCTCGGCGATGCGCACGGCGGTAAAAATATCGTCGCGGCGGTGGGAATGGAAATGTACCGGCAGTTCCCCGCGGATAACCGGAATCAGCGCCTCGCAGTCGGCGTCGTAATCCGGTTTGTCGCTTTCCTCTTCGGCTTCGTCGAGCGACTTGGCGTAGCGCTGTGCCTTGATGAGCGCCTCGCGGATAATCTTGGCGGTTGCCATGCGGGTAACGGGTGTTTCGTCGCGCTGATGATAGACGGTTTTGGGATTTTCACCCAGTGCCATTTTCATGGAAACCGGAAATTTCAGAATCATGTTGTCCACCCGACCGCCGGTGGTCTTGACGGCTGCCATCATGCCACCGATCGGATTGGCGCTGCCGGGACCGGTTACCACAGTGGTCACACCCGCGTTGTGCGCTTCCTCAAAGCAGCGGTCGAAGCCATTGATGGCGTCGATGGCACGCAGTGCTGCCGTCACCGGTTCTCCGATCTCATTGCCGTCGTCCCCTTCAAAGCCGAGACCGTCGTTCCACATTCCCACATGGGTATGTGCGTCGATGAAGCCGGGATACAGGCGCAGTCCGTGTAAATCCATGACAACCCCGTTTTGATCCGGATGATCGGAATGAAAATCTGCCATATCGCCAAGCGCTGCAATCATTCCGTCGCGCACGGTCAGAAAACCGTCCGGAATGGGGTCGTCTTCGGCGGTATAAAGCCATATATGTGTAAAGGTAAAAGATGTTACAGCGTTTGTGACCATAAAGTGAATCTCCTTGTAAAGTTTGTCAATCAAATCGCACTCAAACCAAGCGGATCAGGGTCGATACAGAATGGCGGCTGTCGCAGGCACAACGAAAAAAGCCGACACTACGACTTTTTTCAGCGCTGTCACCCTGCGGCAACCGCCGGAGATGGTGTTGAAATACGATGATGGATAGGGAAAAACGCGAAACAATCAGCCAGCAAAAGCAGACAGTTACCAGGAATTACCGCCATTCTGACCGCCTCTGCGGCTGCGACGGTTGTCCTTTTTCATGCCGGAAATCTTTTCGTCGCTCGACGCCATAAATTTGGACAGCATATCGTCAAAGCTGTCAGAAGTATTCTGGCGGCTGCGGTTCCAGTCGTAAGTGCCAGGGTTACCGGCGGATGTGCCGCCGCCCGAGTAGCCCGCGCCGTTTCTGCCGCCGCGGGAACGACCGGCGGATGTGCCTGTCTGACCGCCGGCGCCGCGCCCGCGTCCGTTATTATTACCCTGAGGACGGGGCAGAGCCTGCTTGATGGAAAGTCCGATTTTGCCGCGTTCATCAATTGCAATAATCTTCACTTTCACTTCCTGACCGACCGTCAGATGATCCTTGATCTCATTGACAAAGGTGGGCGCGATCTCGGAAATATGTACCATGCCCGACGCGCCGTTTCCCAAATTCACAAAGGCACCGTAATTCATGATGCCGGTGACCTTGCCTTCGACGATCTGTCCAACCTCAAATGCCATAATCCAATATGTTCCTCTCGAAAATATTTAGAGCCGTATGGACTCTGAACCGTTTTCTATGCGATAAACGGTAACAAACCCAAATGAAGGGAACGATCAATCCCCATTGGTGTTGATATACACACGTTCACCGGGCTTGACCATATCGAGTTTTTCGCGAGCGTAAGCCTCGATATACTGATCGAGGTCGCCGTGAAGGCGCTCATCCAGTTCCTTGTTGTCCAGTGTCTGCTGGGCAATCTGACGATCCAGATCCGCAAGGACACGTTCCTTTTCGTTGACGGTCAACTGGGATCTGGTGAGGGAAACCAGCGCACTGACAGCAATCACCATACTGATAATGCTCAGCACTACCTTTGTTGTGAAGCTCATGGTGTTTATGGTTTCCACCAATGAGAGACGATTGCGACGAAAAAAATCAGCAGAATGATTCATTTTGACTTTTGCTGTAGCAAAAAAGTGCTGCTTTTTATGTCTTCCGGAAGACACCCCTCTGCGCTTGCCGGAAGGAAGATGATTCTGAAGCAATGTCATAACAATTCAATACCCCACATAATTGTTTCATTTGTCAATTGGCAAACCCGTTTATTTGTAAACTTATAATTGCTAAATTGTTAATTATATTTCTGTCACTCTTTTCCTTATTCATTATATCATGTTTAAGTCTGATTGCAAGTGAATTCTCAAATTAATTTAAAATTTTTTATCATTGTCATAATATGACAACATATCAGATGAATCTATTTAAGCTTTTGGTAAAAACGCTCAACGATGTGAATAATCGCGTTATGCATTTTCTCAAAAATGCGACTAAATGGTTTTTTCACGCCATCCAGCACCAGAAAGTTCAGTTGTCCCGCTGTGAGCAGGTACAATAGCCAGCCCAGCAACGCAAAAAAAACAAAATACACGCGTATAACGCCGGCATTCCAGCGCAGACAGACAAAAAACAGTCCTACTGCAGCACTGCACCAGAACAGAATATCTTGTATAGCGACTGAAAGTGTTGAAAAACAAAACAGTCGGCGCAACAGCCGGAAGGCATCGTAGTAAAGTCCGAGAGCAATTCCCGCAGCGAGTGCCTGCAGCAGGGAAAGCAGTCCGGCGGTATAGGTATATTCCATAGGTTCCATAAGCTGATTCAACCTGCCATCTATCGGAATAATTTATCAAAAAGACCGCGCTGACGGGTTTCAAGATCAGCGTAGACCAGTTCCTTGACGTTGCCGTCCAATTGCAATTCACCGCTTTCTCTGTCAAAGCGTCCGATGTGCAGCTTGCTGCCGCTGACAGTAAGTTCACCCATGACAGTGCGGATTACCACGATTTCCTCATCACAGCTGATCACCTCGCCCACACCCGAAACCGAAAGCGTGCGGCGGTCATTCAGGATAAGGTTGTGGGGCGGACGGGACAGGTTTTTTTCGTCGGTCATGTAGATTCATCCTCTCACGGCAGCGCGTATGGTATAGCGTCGGACAGAAAAAAGGCGAAGTATCTGAATCACGCTGCTCACTAATTAAGTTATGCATACGCGCGGCGGAAAATGAATTACGCGGCAAAGAAAAGCAGGAAAGGGGATTGGATGGATTGAAACAATGTTTCACGGATTTGAGACAAAAAAACAGGTGCATTTCAGAGAAAAGTATGGTATAATGCCCTTACCGTGTGATACTATTCCGAAACAGGAAAGACGTTCACGCGTGTGCCGCAAAATACATCTGTTATGCAAAGGAGATATTATGGCAACAGCAAGCAATCAAAAAAATCCCTATCCGCCGTTTCATATTGTGCTGATGGTTCTGACGGCGGCGATATTGATCAACGCGTCTCTCAAATATATCGGCGGTCTGGGTCAGAACAACGCTGCCGAAAAGGAAATCTATGAGTACGCCACGCAGAACGGTTTTCAGCGTTCGGATTATCCCGATGAGCTGGTCAGTTTTTTTAAGCACAACGAGGAAACCAAGGAATTTGTGTTGGCATATCCGAGTAAGATTGTCAATTTTCGCGCCGATCTCACGGCGCTGAACGATTATGAAGATCGCAGTGTGCCGCCCCAACTGGTGCAATGGGATTTGCGATGGGGGTATCTGAGCTACGGCGACAGCGTGATGGGATTGCGGGGGAGCGCGCCCACGGCGCTTTCCATGGCGGCGGTGTATGTGCAGAAGGACGATTCGCTCACGCCGGTTCAGACAGCGAAGCTCGCGGTCAAATCGGGCTGGGAGGAAAAGCCGAAGAAGCTGCTTTCCGACGGCGCCCGGTCTATGGGGCTGACCGTGAAGGAACTGCCGGTGGGCGACCGACTGATTCGGCAGGCTCTGGGAGAGACGGGCAGCGCGGTGGTCTGTCTCACCGACGGCAAGGGCTTTTCGCAGGCGGTTGTGATACGCGGTGTGGATGAGGAAGGAAAATTCCTGCTCAACGATACGGTCAGCCGCAAGCGTTCCGAACAAAGCTATACCTTTCAGGAATTGGGTTCCCATCTCAAAGCCGTCTGGCAATATACCAAATCCTCACAAACACAGTGAGGTATGGGACATGAGATGTCGGATCTTTTTGAAAAACGAGCGACATTTTTCTTTACATTTCGACAGAGATTATGTATAATAAAGACAAATCCTGCTGACGGAGGGCATACACCTATGAGCGATGAAGTGAAAGGATACGGCTGGAGGCCGGTGGTAAAGGCGGATTTGGGCAATTATCGTCCTCAGTCTGCCAAGGTCATGAAAGGCGGGCTGTTTGTCCGCGCGGAGATCAAAAGTCATATGGAAAAATACGGCGTGAAACTTTCCGAATGTCAGCCGTCTGATGTGGCGGCGTTTGAGAGTTTTGCCGATTATCTTTCCCGTGCCTTTGCCGAAGGCGCACGACCGGTCGATACGGCTTCCAACAGCCTGATCGCACCGTGTGACGGTTACATCACGGCGCATTTTATCAACAGTATGGGACTGATCCCCGTGGGGAATCATATGTATTCGGTCAGAAAGCTGCTGGGGGGCGACAGCCGCGCCAAAGATTTTAATGAAGGAATGGCGCTCATTCTGCGGTTGGACGAGGGGGACCCCCATCGGTTTGTTTACCCTGACGACGGCGCGTGCGGCGACCGTTTTACACTGGCGGCTGAGAAGGATATGGAGGACAGTATGTTCTTCAGCGCGCGGAGCTGTACCTTTATGGATATGAAGCATTTCTTCGGTATGGCGCAGGTGGAAACATGCGGCAACGCCAAGGGTGTGGAGCAGTTCGCGGGAGATGACAGTCTGGTCTTTGTCAAGGGTCAGGAAAAGGGACGGTTTCTCTGTGGAGGCGCGGGGATTCTGATGCTGTTCAAGAAAGGTATGATGTTCCCGGACGACGAAATTATGGTCAATACCCGTGAAGGATTGGAAACCCGTGTGCGTCAGGGCGAAAAGATCGGAATCGCCATTGCGGTCGGATAAGGGAACGATTCATTCTTTAGAAATTCTTAAGACCTGCCATATTGATTTTTGTGCCGCTGTGCGATATCATACATAATCGTACAGCGGTTTTTTTCATTTTTCCGATACGATAGGAGTGACAGAAATTGACAGAACAGATAGTGACAGGAAAGTACAATTCGGCAAAGGTGTTTACCGATGTGGTAGAAGAGGATGCAAGGCGTCAGATACAAACGCTTTGCGACCAACCTTTTACGCAGGGCGCGCAAATCCGTATTATGCCTGATGTTCACGCGGGAACGGGCTGTACCATTGGTACGACCATGACCATTACCGATACGGTGGTGCCCAATCTGGTGGGCGTGGACATCGGGTGCGGGATGGAAGTGCTGAAGGTCAAAAACAGATTTATCGAGGTGCAAAAGCTTGACAAACTGATCCGTGCCGCCATTCCCGCGGGCTTTCAAATCCGCGGGAGCGCCCATCCCTTCGCAGGCGGGATCGACCTGAGCGAACTCTACTGTGCGGAAAAGGTGGATATCGGCAAGGCGTACCGCAGTCTGGGAACGCTGGGCGGCGGCAACCATTTCATCGAAGCCGACAAGGATGCCGATGGTGGGATTTATCT
>CAMJHU010000102.1 GCA_946405565.1 uncultured Clostridia bacterium | reverse complement strand
CGCACGGTGCTTCCGATGTGCATGACGTGGGAGAAACGTTCGATGGAGTGTAGCTTCTCCACCTCCACCGTGCCGAATCGGCTGATACGCCCCAGGTCGTTTCGCCCTAGATCCACCAGCATGTTGTGCTCCGCAAGTTCCTTCTCGTCGGCGAGCAGTTCGGTTTCAAGCGCCTTGTCCTCCGCGTCGGTGCGTCCTCTGGGACGGGTTCCCGCCAGCGGAAAGGTGTGGAGTTCGCCGTTTTCCAGTTTGACCAGCGTTTCGGGGGAAGCGCCTGCCACTTCCACGTCGGTGCCGGAGAAGTAGAACATATAGGGCGAAGGGTTGATGGTGCGCAGGACGCGGTAGGTGTGGAACAGACTGCCCTCAAAGGGCGCGGACAGCCGGTTGGACAGCACGATCTGGAAGATGTCGCCCTCCCGGATATACTGCTTGGCGCGTTCCACCATCCCGCAGAAACGTTCCCTGTCGAAGAGCGGGGTGATGTTGCCGGTCAGTTTTCCGGGCGGTTCGGTTTTGCAGTTGCCATGTCGCAGGAGGTCAACCATCTGACGCAGCTCCAGTACCGCTTTGTTGTAGCCGGTTTCCCCGTCCGCAAGCCGCATATTGACAATCAGAATGATTTTCTGCCGCATATGGTCGAAGGCGATCACCTTGTCGAACAGCATGAGGTCCAAATCCTTGAAGCCTTCGGAATCCTCGGTCTGACGGCGCGCGGTGGGTTCACTGTAGAAGAGGTAGTCGTAGGAGAAGTATCCCACCAATCCGCCGGTAAAGGAGGGCAGATAGTCGAGACGCGGACTTTTGTAATCCGCGAGAATCTGCCGCAGCACGTCGGAGGGACGGTCGGTGGAAAGGCTCAGATGATTGACCTTCATCTGTCCGTCCACGCAGGTGATCTCCATTTGAGGGTCGTAGCCCAGAAAGGTGTAGCGTCCCCATTTTTCACCCTGCTGCGCCGATTCCAGCAGATAGCAGTGCGCCGAGACGTTTTTGAGAATGCGCATGGCTTCGATGGGGGTGAGAAAGTCGGAGAGTATTTCGCAGCTCACCGGTATGACGCGGTAGTTTCCGTTTTCGGCTTCTTTGAGAACGGATGCAAGTTCCGGTCGGATTTTCATATAATCGCCTCCTATGGGTTTTCAGGACACAAAAAAATCCCTGACAGAAGAATGATTCATTGCTTCTGTCAAGGACGAATATTGCAGTCTAAAGCTGGAAAATATCCGCGGTGCCACCTTGATTCACGGCATAAGCCGCACGCTTTGCGGGATACCGACATATCCCCGGCAACTGACGTATGCCCTCACGTCGCAGCATACTCTATGCCATCCATACGGAACAGCATATTTCCCTGCGCCCTCCGCGGTCCATTTGACGGTGTGTTTCCTGCCTGACTTTCAGCACCACAGACTCTCTGTAAGGGCATCGCCGCCGTTATCTCCGCTTCAACGGTTTAAATGGTCGATTTACTTTGTGAGAAGTATAGCACGCCGATTCCGGATTGTCAAGACAATTGTGCGGTTTTCACAAATTGTTCATATTTTCGGCAAATAGGATGGTAGCTCTTTATAGCCAACGACACTCTCGAATGATATTTGCTTTATGAAGGTTGAAATAATCGTAAATATATGGTATAAAGGAAAAGAAATATGTTGCACATTATTGTGTTTCATATTCATTTACAAGCGGGAAAGATAAAAACGCAACGCGCGTCTTAGTCACAGCAGGCATTGCAGAAGCAGCGTGAGGAATGGAAAACAGAGCATCGGCTACGCAGCAAAGGAGAGCGCGACGCCCAAGCCCAGCGGCAATATGCCCTGAAGCAGCAAAAGCGTAAAGAAAAACGAAAGGGGCACTGATAGCATCATGCATTAAACCAGATATACTGGCAGCTTTCTAACATCGACGAAGGTATTTTGAGGCTAAAAAAATGGAATTCAATGAAAAACTACAAAAGCTGAGAACAAATGAAAATCTGACGCAGGAAGAATTAGCGGAAAAGCTCTATGTTTCACGTACTGCCATTTCAAAATGGGAATCCGGCAGAGGATATCCAAGCATTGACTCATTGAAAGCTATCGCTAAGTACTTCCATGTGACCATTGACGAATTAATTGGCGGAGAAGAAATCGTTACCCTTGCCGAACAGGATATCAAAGAATCGAACAAAAAATACACGACACTTCTATGCGGCATACTCGATTGTCTTATGGTGTTGTTATTGCTTCTACCCGTATTTGGCGACGGCGGAACAGAAACGGTAACGTCTGTCAGCATGATGGGCATGACGGGAACCAGCGCATGGTTGAAAGCTGCTTTTATTGTCGTTACCGGTCTTACAGCGACAAATGGATTCTGTGCCGTGATAATCAGTAGTTTCGACAAGCCGATCTGGGATAAACATCGCATGGTAACGGGTATGGCTTTTTCGGTAATAGCAACTATGCTGTTTATTTTGACAAGACAGCCTTATGCGGGAATTTTCACGCTCTGTCTGCTCGTAACAAAGGGCGTTTTGCTGCATAAAATCAAATGACACGAAGCGTATCAGCCCTGTGAACGGGCGTTTCTTGAAGTATCGTCCATCAAAGTGTAGAATGAAATTGCTTGCAGGCAATCTCATTCTGAAAGGACGATTCTCATGAAAAACAAAAACAATTTATTCGTATCAGGTATCAGTGGGCTGCTCGTTATGCTTCTGATTGTCTTGGTTCGTTTCGTCGATGTCCGACCGATCGGACCGGAAGGGACAAGCATCGGACTGTCGCGCTTGAACGGTTTTTTCTTTCGCTTATCCGGAGTGAATATCCTCTGGTACCACATTACGGACTGGCTCGGCGTCGCCGCCATTCTTGTGGCGTTTCTGTTTGCAATGGCGGGATTTGTGCAACTCATCAAACGAAGAAGCATATTAAAAGTTGACCATGAGATACTGGCTCTTGGTGGTTTGTATATCGTGGTAATAGGACTTTATGTTTTGTTTGAAATAGTGATTGTCAACTACAGACCGATCATCATGCCGGACGGAATACATCCGGAAGCATCTTTCCCCTCCTCGCATACAATGCTCGTTTGTGTGATAATGGGGAGCGCGATCATGCTTATCGGAAAATATGTGAAAGAAAAACAGCTTTGCCGCGTGCTGAGAGGAATTTGCGCGGCAATCATCGGAATGACAGTGATCGGAAGGTTGATTGCTGGGGTTCACTGGTTTACAGATATTGTCGGCGGCGTACTGATCAGCATTTTCCTGTTAAGTCTGTTTTCGGAAGTGTTGAAACGAACGAGGAGAAATACCATTGAAGGAAAATAACTACATGATTCGTCCGGAGAAAAAGGAGGACTACAGAGAGGTCGAGAATCTTGTCCGGGAATCGTTCTGGAATGTTTACCGTCCGGGGTGCAGCGAGCATTATGTCATTCATGTGCTGCGGGACGATCCTGCCTTTGTGAAGGAACTGGATTTCGTCATGGAACAGGACGGCAGGCTCATCGGACAGAATATGTTTATGAAAACGGTCATCAACGCCGATGACGGCAGGGTGATTCCTGTTCTGACGATGGGACCGATTGGCATTATACCGGAACTGAAACGCAAGGGCTACGGTAAAGCGATACTGGATTACTCGTTGGAGAAGGCTGCCGTCCTTGGTTACGGAGCGGTTCTGTTTGAGGGCAACATCGGTTTTTACGGCAAAAGCGGATTTGACTACGCAAGAAACTTCGGTATCCGTTACCACGACCTTCCGGAAGGTGCTGACGATTCCTTCTTTCTCTGTAAGGAACTGATTCCGGGTTATTTGGACGACATTACCGGTGTTTATCAGACGCCGCAGGGCTATTATGTCGATGACGCTGACGTCGAAGAATTCGACAAGGGTTTTCCGCCCAAAGAAAAGCTGAAACTGCCGGGGCAGATTTTCGGATAAAAACTGAATAAGACTCTTGACAAGTGACCTTTCGTTCGCTATAATAAGTGAATGAAAGGTCACTTTTTATATGACGGAGGTTCTTATGGCAAAGGATACAAAGGAAAGAATACTGGCGGCGGCACTGGAGATGTTTTCGCAAAAGGGCTATGCCGGCACGAATATCCGTGAATTGACAGCTTCTCTTGGACTGGTCAAATCGTCGATGTACAAGCATTTCAGCAGCAAAGAAGAAATCTGGAATACCCTTCTGGACGAATTGATTGCCTATTATGACGCGTATTTCGGCTCGCCGGAGCATCTGCCGCCTGTGCCGGATTCGCTGGAAGGACTCGTGGCGATGACCGTGCGCATGACGGATTTCACGATTCACGATGAAACCATCGTGATGACAAGGAAAATGCTTTCCATCGAACAGTTCCGCGATGAACGCGCGCGCGATCTGGCGACAAAGCATTTTCTGATTGGTCTTACCGAGATGTTTACGAAGCTATTCGAGGGCATGATGGAGAAAGGACTGCTGCGCCGCGACGACCCTGCGATGTTAGCGTTTGCCTACACTGCGCCGATCTCCGCGCTGATTCACCTGTGCGACCGGGAGCCGGAGAAGACGGAGGAAGCGACCAAGCAGATCGAGGCGTTCAGCCGGCATTTTGTCAAAACTTACGGTATGGAACCTACGAATGGAGGATTATCATGAATTGGACAGTTTATATCATAGAATGTTTCGCAAGCGTGATTCTGTTTACCTGCGCGATCATGATTCCATTGTGCAAAAATCCCGTCTGGTGGATACACGATTATCCCAAAGATATTCAGGAGAAATATTTTGAAACTCACGAAAAAATTCCGTCACAGCCGGTCAGTGCGTCGGCATTGATTAAAAAGGGATTGGCTTTGTTGGTGTGTCTGGGCGTGCTGGTTGCATTGATGCTGCTGGCGGGCGCGAGAGATTTTCTTTCGGCATTTCTGGCAAGTTACGGATTGTGGCTGATCGTCGATTGGTACGATTGCTTTTTTCTGGACTGGGTGCTGTTTGCCAACCTGAAACGCGTACGACTTCCCGGAACAGAGCAAATGGATGAAGCGTATCACCAGAAGACCTATCACTTTGTTCACTCCGCTATCGGCATGGCGCTGGGAATCGTTCCCTGCCTGCTGTGCGGATGGATTATTATGTTGATGCAGCAATAGGAGGTTTATTGAAATGAAAAAGAAGATTGTCATAACCGCCATATGCTTGATGATTGCCATGTTTGTGGCAGCCTTCGTGATGCTGCTGCTTCGTTACGGTCCGAATTTCGGCATTTATCTCATCAAGCCAACGCCGCAGGCTTATGGGGAAAAGGCGCTGTCCTTCATGGAATACGGCTATTATGCCGATTCGGATGACTGGAAGAAAGCCAGAAGCCGTGCGCAGGAGGGATTGCAAAACGCGGAGAGCTTCGAGGATACCTATCCGATTCTCCGCGAGGCTGTTGCCGCGGCGGGCGGCAAGCATTCCGCGCTGCGTCTTCCCTCAGATCTTGAAGCCTTCAAGGAAGAATCCAAACTGCCGCTGGTCCGTATTGACCGTGAGCCGGACGGGATTGTCACTGTGGTGCTGCCCGCATACTCACAGGACGCGGGTAAAAAAGAAGAATACGCGCAGATTATTATTTCATGGCTGCGGGAACACACGGATGCGAAAGGTGTCATCGTAGATCTTCGGGGCAACACGGGTGGCGATATGGCGCCGATGGTGGCGGCTGTCTCACCGCTTCTGCCGGACGGTGATGTGCTGGGGTATCAATATGCCAACGGACAGACCAATTATCTGACGCTGAAAAATGGCGCTTTCAACGGCGGCAGCGGTATCACGGTTGACAGCTTCAAAATGCCGGAGCAGCTTCCGATTGCCATTCTGACAGACGAATGGACGGCAAGTTCAGGTGAAGCGGTTCTGCTTGCCTTTCGCGGTTTGGAGAATGTCAGGACATTCGGTTCACCGACCGCGGGTTACGCCAGCGTCAATACCGTGTACTCATTATATGACGGCGTTCAGCTCTGGCTTACCGTAGCGGCGGACGTTGCGCCCCGAACAGATGAGGTTTTCTGCGAAGACCCCATATCCCCGGACGTTCTGACGGATGAGCCGGAGAAAGAAGCCGCAGCATGGATAGAATCAGTTAAGGAGGTATCACCATGAATGTAACATATGAAAAGAAAGACATTATGACCTTTATCGGGTATCACACGGAGATAGCGCCGGATGAAGGCTTTCAGAAATGTCCGGAATTCTGGGACAAAGAATACGCGCAGAAATACGCACGGCTCTGGCAGACCATGCAGCCCGAAACGCCGGTTGAGAAAGCGCTCCTTGTCCATGAAATCGGTATGTTTGCGATCTGCTCGTGCAACGGGAACAGCTTTACCTACTGGATCGCGGGACTGTATCAGGGCGGTGAGGTGCCGGAAGGACTGGAACTGTATTCTTTTCCCGCAAGCGAGTGGGCAGTATTCACCACAAAAGGTCCTATGCCGGATTCGCTGCAGGAGCTGAACACCTATGTCTGGCAGGAATGGTTTCCCACAGAAGGAATAAAGCGTAAGGCGAACGATATGGCAACGCTGGAAGTTTACTCTGCGGGCGACCCGCAGTCGCCGGATTATGAAAGCGGTATCTGGGTGCCGATCAAGGAGGACTGATTACAATGAAAAATTTGAAAAATTGGTGCATTATTGTGATTCTCGGATTAATGCTTGGTATGCTGTCCGCCTGTGGAAGCGAAAGTTCTGGCAGCAAAGGCAGCACAGATAAGCCTTCCATTTTGGCTGATTCATATGAGGACAGCGGATTAACGCTGTTTGAGGCGAAAGATGACGATTTAACCGGACCATGGCATCTGGATACTTACCGGAATGACCTTTCCGATTTTTCGGGTTTGTTTGCGGGTTACGCGGAATTCGGCGCAACCATGGAAATCCGCGGCAACGGACAAATCAGTTGGTATATCGGCGCTGAAGG
>CAMJHU010000101.1 GCA_946405565.1 uncultured Clostridia bacterium | reverse complement strand
GTATCAGGCGTTCTCGGCGCGTCATGCCGCCAACACCATCGACAGGGTGAATCCCGATACATACGAGGGCGAAGCCTTTCTGGGCGTGGACTCCGGCTCCACTACCATCAAAATGGTGGTTATTACCCCCGACGGAAAAATTCTGCGCGACAGTTACAGTTCCAACAAGGGCAATCCCGTGCCCCATGTCAAGGAATTTCTGGAGCATTTTTATTGGAAATATCCCCGCATCAAGATTGTGGGCGCGACCTCCACGGGCTACGGCGAGGAGCTGATTAAAAACGCGTTCAGTCTCGATTCGGGCATTGTGGAGACGACCGCGCATCTGACGGCGGCACGCCGGTTCATGCCGGATGTGGAGTTTGTTATTGATATCGGCGGGCAGGACATCAAGTGTTTCAAGATCGGCAGGAAGGGCGAAATCGAAAGCATCTTCCTCAACGAAGCCTGCTCGTCGGGCTGCGGTTCGTTCCTCCAGACCTTCGCGGAGGCGCTGCACCAGCCGATTGAAAAATTCGCCAAAATGGGACTGTTTGCCGACAAGCCGGTAGACCTCGGTTCCCGCTGCACGGTCTTTATGAATTCCTCGGTCAAGCAGGCGCAGAAGGACGGCGCCTCTATCGAGAACATCTCGGCGGGACTGTCCATCAGCGTAGTCAAGAACGCGCTCTATAAGGTCATCCGCGCGTCCAGTCCCGAAGAACTGGGCAGAAAAATCGTCGTACAGGGCGGCACCTTCCTCAACGAGGCGGTGCTGCGTGCCTTTGAGCAGGAGATGGGCGTGGAAGTGGTGCGTCCCTCCATTGCGGGACTGATGGGTGCCTACGGCGCGGCGCTGTACGCGTCGCGTCACGCCACCGGCAGCAGTTCCATTCTCAACGCGGAACAGCTTGCCAATTTCTATCACAAGGTGAAGGACGTGCGCTGCGGTCTTTGCAGCAATAACTGCCGCCTGACCGTCAATATGTTCGACAGCAACCGGAAATTCATCAGCGGCAACCGCTGTGACCGACCCATCACGCGGCGCAAGGCGGACGATTCGCTCAATATATACGATTATAAGCTCAAGCTGCTCGGGGAATACCAGCCGGTGCCGGGTGAACGCGGCAGAATCGGCATACCGATGGGGCTGAATATGTTCGAGCTGCTGCCCTTCTGGCATACGCTCTTCACGCGGCTGGGCTTTGAAGTGGTGACATCGCCGCTGTCCAACCGCAAGATGTATCTGCTGGGACAGGCGACCATTCCCTCCGACACGGTGTGCTTCCCGGCGAAGCTCATGCACGGTCATGTGCAGACGCTCATCAACGACGGCGTGGATACGATTTTTTATCCCTGTATGTCCTACAATTTCGATGAGAAGATGGGCGACAACCATTATAATTGCCCCGTTGTGGCATATTATCCTGAGGTCATTCACGCCAATATGCCGGATATTGCCAAGGTGAAATTCATTTATGACTATCTGGGCATTCACCGTCCGAAGGATTTCCCCAAGAAATTCCAGCAGGTCATGTCGAAGTATTTTGACATCATGCCGCTCGAAGAAGTCAAGACCGCCGTGGACGCGGCGTATGCGGAATACGACAAATACCTTGCCCGCGTGCGGGAGCGGGGAGAAGCCATCATCGAAGAGGCACGCGCCAAGGGTATGCACATCATCGTGCTATCGGGACGTCCCTATCACATCGACCCCGAAATCAACCACGGCATCGACAAAATCGTGACGGGCTGCGGCGCGGCGATTATCTCGGAGGACGTGGTGAGTGATCGCGTGCAGAAGTTCCCGGTCAAGGTGCTGAATCAGTGGACCTATCATTCCCGCCTGTACGCGGCGGCGCGATATGTGCTGACCCAGCCGGATATGAATCTGGTGCAGCTGGTGTCGTTCGGCTGCGGCATCGACGCGATTACGACCGACGAGGTGCGTTCGATTCTCGAGAGCGGCGGCAAGATCTATACGCAGATCAAGATTGACGAAATCACCAATCTGGGCGCGGTCAAGATCCGGCTCCGGAGCCTGTTTGCTGCCATCGAGGACAATCGTTAATTTTTATAAAGGCACTCCGAAAAAATCATTTCAAATAAAGGTGTAATGCAAATGGCGGAATTGAAGTACGACAAAAAGAGCGGACGCATTCTCTTTACCAAGGAGATGCGCCGGGAATATAAAATTCTGGCACCGAATATGCTGCCGGTGCATTTCAAGCTGTTTGAAAAGGTGCTTCAGCGGGCGGGCTACGATGTGGAAGTGCTAAAGAACGACAGCCACCGCGTCGTGGAAGAGGGTCTGAAACACGTTCATAACGATACCTGTTACCCGGCACTGCTGGTCATCGGACAGATGATCGACGCGCTGAACAGCGGCAAATACGACGTCAACAAAACCGCGCTCATGATTACCCAGACCGGCGGCGGCTGCCGCGCGTCGAACTACATTCACCTGCTGCGCAAGGCGCTCAAGTCGGCGGGGTATGAGCAGGTGCCGGTCATCTCGGTCAACCTTTCGGGACTGGAGAGCAACCCCGGCTTTACCATTACGCCCGCGCTGGTCATGCAGTTTGTGGCAAGTCTGGTGTACGGCGATTTGCTGATGCTGCTCAACAATCAGGTGAAAGCCTATGAGGTGAACGTCGGCGAATCGGAAGCGCTGGTGGACAGCTGGGTAGACCGGCTGCTGGAACAGTTCGCCCGGGGCAAGGGAATGCTGGGCGAGGAATTCCGCGCCAATCTGCGGCAGATCGCGGACGAATTCGACGCGATTCCGGTCAACCGTGTGCCGAAGGTCAAGGTCGGTGTGGTAGGGGAAATCTATGTCAAATATTCCCCGCTTGCCAACAATCATCTGGAGGAATTTCTCGCTTCGCAGGACTGCGAGGTGATGGTGCCGGGGCTGATGGGCTTTGTGCTGTTCAAGGTGGACAACCGTCTGGATGACATCCGGCTCTACGGCGGCAGCTCCATGAAATACAAGGCGGTGTCGGTACTCAAGGAATTCTGCACCAAGATGGAATCCGCCATGCTCGACGCGCTAAAAGACCATCCGCATTTTACGGCGCCGTCGCCCTACGCGCATCTGCGCACGCTGGTCAACGGCGTGGTGGGCTACGGCAGCAAGATGGGTGAGGGCTGGCTGCTCACCGCCGAAATGCTGGAACTGTGCGAATCGGGCTATGAGAACATCGTCTGCACCCAGCCGTTCGGCTGTCTGCCCAACCATATCAACGGCAAGGGCATGATCGGCAGAATCCGCAAGGTTTCTCCCAATGCGAATATCACGCCCATTGACTACGACCCCAGCGCCACCAAGGTCAATCAGGAGAACCGCATCAAGCTCATGCTGGCTGTGGCGCGTGAAAATCTTGCCGAAAGGCTGGCGGCGGAGGCTGCCGAAGCGACGCAGGCAGCCAAAACCGCGGATACGGCAGCCGTTGAACGCGCTGAAGTGGAAATCGTGGCGGATGACCGTCCGTCGGGCGATGTGATTGAGGTGGAAGTCAGTCTGGCGCCGGAGAAGTCTTCGGCAAAATCCGGAAAAAAACCGAAGCAGGTGTAACGCCATGGCGGATGGAAAGAAGAAAATCATTACCACCGTGTATTCGGCGCGTCACGGTGAGACTGCCTTCAATGCGCAATTTCTGCTCTGCGGATGGATTGATCTGCCGCTTACGGAAAAGGGACTGATGCAGGCGCATCAACTCACCGATCTGGTAAAGGATAAGCATATCGATGTGATTTACTGTTCCGATCTGCTGCGCGCCCGTCAGACGGCGGCGCGCGTCGGATTGGCACTGGGACTGACCCCGATTCCCGACGCCCGGCTGCGGGAGGTCAATTTCGGCGGGATGGAGCGATGTTCCCGGGGCGACCCCGCGTTCAAGCGGATGGAACAGGTGTTTGCCGAGCGGTTCCCGGAGGGAGAATCGGTGCTGCAGGCGGCTCACAGGGTGTATGGCTTTCTGGATGAGATGCTGGCGGAATGCGCCGGAAAGAACGTGCTGCTGGTGAGCCACGGCTGGACCAACAAATTGATTGCGTCGTATTTCCGGGATCTGAGCAATGAGGAATTCGGTTCCTATGTGCTGCCCAACTGCGGATATGCCGTATATGAGTATGAAACAGACAAATGATAAGGAGGGGCTGAACAGATGGAGATTGAACGCAAATTTCTGATTGACCGGTTTCCCGATCTGCCGGAGCTGATGAGCGCGAAGGTGTGGCAGGGATATCTGTCTACCGCGCCGGTTGTGCGCATACGTCGTGCGCTGTTGGACGACGGCAGTGAGCGCTTTGAGATGACGGTCAAGGGCAAGGGAACGCTGGTGCGGGCGGAAGTCAATATCGACATCACGGCGGAGCAGTATTATGAAATGGAGCCGCTGCTCACCCGTGAACTCATTTTCAAGGATTACCATGTGTACGATCTGGGAAACGGACTGCAGCTGGAGTGCAGTATCGTGGACGGCGACACCGATCACGGATTTTCGTATGCCGAGGTGGAGTTCGATTCGGTGGAGGCAGCCCACGCGTTTGTGCCGCCTGCCTGTCTGGGAAGAGAAGTCACCGAGGTGCCGGGGTTCAGTATGAACAGCTATTGGCGTAACGGCAGGATTGTATTGGACTGATTTCTTGAGATGTAAAACGCGCCGGAAATGCAGATTATAACGCAAAGCGCGGTGAAACACGCTAAAATGATTCACAGCTGTTGTTAGTTTTTCCAAAAAAAAGCAGTGATCAACCATTGATTTTTTAAAAAATCATATTGACAACCCGAGCAAAATACGATATAATAACACTTATGAGAAAAACCGGCGATAGGTCGGAAAAGAAAAGGAGAATGAACGCTATGAGAAAGATTGTAGCAATCCTCGCAACGCTCGCTATGGCTGTTGCTTTTGCGCTTCCCGCATTCGCGGCTTCCGGCATTACCCCTGAGGAACAGGCGCTTCTCGACAGATTTGTGGCAGGCGTTACCCTGAAAGACGGCACGGTTGTAAAGCCCGGTGCCAAATATATCGCCGCTATCAAGGCTTGTCTGAAGGTGAAGGACATGGACGCGGCTGATATCGCAAAGGCAAAGGTGGAGATGAATAAGCTCGAGGCAATGGTCATTGCGGATGATTTCCACATGATCGGCGAAATTTATGTGGCAGATAACTATCAGAGTTATGTCAGCGAGATTTCGTCCTTCGCCAGCGAGCTGGGCTTCAAGGTAACGCCCGGTACCAACCATACCGGCGGCAATCCCACGCCTACCGTTTACTACAAGGCTCCCGATGATCCTCAGGCAACCTTGGTTCCCGTGTACGGCGTTGGCGGTACCGGCGGCAATCAGGGCAGCAATCAGGGCGGCAATCAGGGTGGTAATCAGGGTGGCAAAGGCCCCGTCAAGCAGACCGGTGTGGATATGACTGCCACTGTCGTGACTGTCATCGTTCTGTTTGGTGTGCTGTCCGGCAGCGCTGTCATGATCGGCAAGAAGAAGCTTCTCGCCGACTAATCGGACAGTACGGAGAATTCCGTGAGAAAAAGAAAGATAAAAAAATTGCCGGCATATTTTATTGTGCCGGTAATTTTTGCTGTTTTGGGATACGGTGTGTTGAGAGTGGCATTGACACCCGTATGGGAACTGGGCATGGCAGCGGGTTCGATGGTTCTGCTGGAAGATGCTCCCAATTTTTATCCGGAACTGACCACCACCTATGACCCCGATGCCCTGAAAGCTGCCAAGACGGAAGAAAAATGGATCAATGCCGCCGATGTGACGCTGCCGCGTCACGGCGAGCATTACGGCAAGCTGATGTGCGAGCGGATCGGACTGAGCGCGCCGGTCTACTGGGGCGATGAAAACCGCATTCTGCGCAGCGGCGCGGGACAGTATGAAATCAGCTCTCTGCCGGGATTCGGTGAGCCGATCATTATCTGCGCGCACAATACAACCTTTTTCCGTCCGCTCCAGAAGGCGGAAAAGGACGATGTGATTGTGTTCGATACCAATTACGACACCTACCGCTATCAGGTGACGGAGGTGTCGGTTCTGGAAGAAAAGGAATTGGCTAAAAAATTTGACACGCTGCTGACCGCGAGCGACAGCGAGGAAACGCTGCTGCTGTATACCTGCTATCCCTTCCATGCCATTTCCGGACGCAAGACCAAACGGTTTTGTGTCTTTGGCAAGCGCATTGAAGGCGCGGACGTGAAATGGGGTGCGTAACATTGGCGGAAAAAAAGAAGACGACGCATCATCACACGTCGGGAAGCAGCCGTTCTCACAGCGGGAGCCGTTCCCACACCGGGAGCCATTCCCACAGCGGGAGCCATTCCCACAGCGGGAGCCATTCCCACAGCGGGAGTTATTCCCACAGCACCAGCCATTCTCACAGCGGAGGAACCTCCAAGATGTCCCGTGAGGAATGGAAAGCCCGTGAACGAACCCGAACAGTCATCAGCTATCTCTTTTCCTTTATTCTTTCGATGTTTCTGCTGCTGATGACGGTATGTCTGGCGTCGCTGAATATTCTGTTTTCAGAAGGATTCTTCTGCCGTGTCATCGGTGACGAATATTACCAGTCGGTGCTTTCGGAAATCGTCACGCAGGCGGAGGATTATACACTGCCGGTGGGCTTTGACGTGTCGGTGCTGGACGGCGTTTTTACGATTGACGATGTGCGGCATGACGTCAACGGTCATATCACGGCAGCCTATCGCGGATACCAGTACACGCCTGATATGGAAACCGAAAACAACCGGTTATATGCCAATATCTCCGCCAGTCTCGAGGAAGACCATGTGGACATGGAGGGAGACGTCAAGGAGATCATTGACGCCTATGTGAAGGATATAGACGGAATCTATCTTGGCGAAGTGCCGATGCCCGGCATTGCCCTGATCAAAGCGGCGCGGGAGAAGGTCAAGGGCATCGTTTCGACGGCTGCGATTGTGCTGTTTG
>CAMJHU010000100.1 GCA_946405565.1 uncultured Clostridia bacterium | reverse complement strand
CCAAAAAGCGCATTTGTAAACCTCCCATCATCATATGTGACGGTGAGAGTATGGACAGAACAGAGAGGATCTATGCGCCCTGAGGAAAATTATTTTCCCAGTAGTTTCAGACGTCCCGTGACTTTCAGCCCCGTGACAATGTTATTGGGCTGCCCGCAGCAGGCACAGAGAGCCGGAAACGGATTGCCGTATTGGCAATCCGAGTGGCGCAGGTGAATGTGGTACTCCCGGTTAATGCACCGCCTGCAAATATTTTGTCCGTACTTTTTCCGGATGCGATCAAAAGCGTTCATAAAGAGTAATCCCCCCCTGTTTTGTAGGCAATATATAAGATTCTAGCATACGGCAAACCGAAACACAAGGAATTTTTATGAATTTCTCAAACAATTCACACGCAAACCGTCTATAATAAGTTTTATTAAGGAAGAGCGCCAAGAGCTGAAAGCCGCTTTACGCTTTTTTTGAAAACGGATTTCCGCCACACTCTTGACAGCGGAAAAAAGGAATAGTACAATAAACTATTGCCGACAGATTTATTATCATTTGAGAAGGGCAGGAATTTTTATTATGGAAACAGGCAAAATATTGATTGTGGATGACGATCAGAATATCTGCGAACTTCTCCGGCTGTATGCCGAGAAGGAAGGTTATACCGTCGCGCTGGCACATGACGGACGTAAAGCGGTGGAGTGCTTTGAACAGGAAAGCCCTGACATCATTCTGCTGGATATTATGCTTCCCGAACTTGACGGATGGCAGGTCTGCCGTGAAATCCGCAAGAAGTCCCAGTGTCCCATCATCATGCTGACCGCCAAGGGAGAAACCTTTGACAAGGTGCTGGGACTGGAACTCGGCGCCGACGACTATGTGGTGAAACCCTTTGAAACCAAGGAAGTGCTTGCCCGCATTAAGGCGGTGCTGCGTCGGAGCGGCAAGCAGGATCCCAATGAGAAGAAGGTTGTCACATTTGATAAGCTCTCCATCAATCTTAACAATTACGAGCTGAAGGTGAACGGCAGACAGGTGGATACACCGCCAAAAGAGATGGAACTGATCTATCATCTCGCGAGCAATCCGAATCGTGTTTTTTCGCGCGATCAGCTTCTCGATGAAGTGTGGGGCTTCAATTATTACGGTGACAGCCGCACAGTGGACGTTCATGTCAAGCGTCTGCGTGAAAAGCTCGAAGGCGTCAGCGATCAATGGTCGCTCAAGACCGTGTGGGGCGTAGGCTACAAGTTTGAAGTCAAGTAATACGCCGTATGCAGTTGGAACAGGAAAAACGCGGCGGCGCGCCGGAGGAAGACAGCGAGGCAAATCAGGATGCCGGTGCCCGTACCGTTGGCTGGGGATTGTTTCGGCGGATCGTGGGCTTCTTTGACGACGTGCGCCGCATGGTTTCGCGCACGCTGTTTACCAAGTATCTCTTTGTCACCTCTTCGGTGCAGATATGCAGTCTGATTGTGCTGGGACTGATTATGGCGACGCTGGTATCGAGTCGCTGGCAGACCGAAAAACAGCAGCAGCTCGCGGACAATGCCCATATTGTGGCGGACGGCATGAATGCCTACATTGTACCCGTGCCGTCCCAGAATCCCAAGGAAGGCATAGAGGACGCCGCGATTGACTATCTTATAACCGATGCGGGCAAAGAGAAGCTGCGCTCGACACTCGGCATTCTGAGTTCGAGCTGCGGCGCGGATATCTTCATCGTGGACGCGAGCGGCAACACGGTGATCTGTTCGGAGGAATATCTGCACGCGACCACGTCGGAAGAGGAAACCTTTCTGTGCCGCCATATGCGTGCCACAGTGGCGCCGTCGGTGATCGCGGCGGCTGCCCGTGTGCCGGAATACCGCGTGACCGATAAACTCGGCGGCATCTATGATAAGAGCCACTTTATCGTGGCGGTGCCGTTTGTGGCGGGCGGAGAGACGGGCAATGAACGCATTGCGGGATTTGTCTTTGTGGCGTCTTCCGCGTCGGCGATCTCGGAATTCCGCACGGATATTTCACGGATTCTCGCGGCTGCCATTATTGTGGCGGCACTGGTCTCCTTCAATCTGGTTTATATGCTGACCTATCAGCAGGTCAAGCCGCTTCGCGCGATGGCGCAGGCGGCGGGACGGTTTGCCGAAGGCGATTTTTCCGTGCGCGTGCCGGTCAACAGTCAGAACGAGGTGGGACAGCTCGCCATCGCCATCAATGACATGGCGGACAAGCTCACGGTCAGCGAGAATATGAACCGCAGCTTTATCGCCAATATCTCCCATGAACTCAAGACGCCCATGACCAATATCTCCGGCTATGTGGACGGTATGCTCGACGGCACCTTTCCCAAGGAGGATCACGAAAAGTACCTGCGCATTGTCTCGGACGAAACCAAGCGTCTGGCGCGTCTGGTGCGGTCCATGCTGGATTTGTCCCGTATCGACAGCGGCGCGATGCAGCTCAAAAAACAGAAATTCAACCTCAGCAATGTTATCTTTAACGCGCTGGTGTCGTTTGAACACCGCATTGATGAGAAACACATTGACATTCAGGGCTTTGACACGTTAGAGCAGGTGAGTGTCAACGGTGACCCTGATCTGATTCATCAGGTGTTGTATAATCTTTTCGACAACGCGGTGAAATTTACCAATCAAGGCGGCTTTATCCGCGTGTCGGTGACGGTACAGAACAAGGTGGCGACGGTGAGCATCCGCAACAGCGGTATCGGCGTGCCGTCGGAGGATCTGTCGCACATTTTCGAGCGGTTCTATAAATCCGACAAGAGCCGCAGTTTTGACAAGCAGGGCGTGGGTCTGGGATTGTATATCGTCAAGACCATCGTTATGCTGCACGGCGGAACCATTCATGCCGACAGTGCCGAGGGAAGTTTCTGCAATGTGGTCTTTACCCTGCCGGAAGCGTCGGTCAAAAAGAACGGATAACGTCTCATGACGGCAGACGTGAGTGATAAGAATGGTTTTCAGGCTATTTGAAACGAGGGGGATTATTTAAAATGGATGAGTTTCAACATCTGCAAAAGGAACAGGAAGCACAGAACGGTCAGGCATACGGACAGCCGCCGCAGCAGGCAATACAGCCGGTCGCGCCGCAGGTGTCGATGACGCGGAACGCCGGCAATGCGCCGGTTTCCGCTTCGGAACATCGGGGCGGTATGTCTTTGATGGTGACGGTTGTCGCCGTACTGGCAGCAGCAGCGGCGGTCAGTCTTGTTTCCATCCTGATCTATCGCGGCGTGGCGAGCAGTATCGCGCCGCGCAGTGAGCAATACGCGGATTTCAATCTCAGCGTGGCGGAGAGTCCGCAGACCGACACGACTATCAAGAGCGGCGACACCGTGCTGACGGCAGCCCAGATTGCGGCAAAGGTACGGCCGTCCATTGTGGGTGTGATTACCACCGATAATGTCAACCTGAACGGCGCTGAAAGCGGTGAAGGGTCGGGGATTATTATTGACGCCGACGGTTATGTCATTACCAATTCCCATGTGATCGGAGACAGCGCAAAGTATGACGTCTCCGTCATTACCGAGGACGGAAAATCGTATCCCGCCAAGGTACTCGGCTACGATACCCGCTCCGATCTGGCAGTGCTCAAAATTGACGCCAAGGGGCTTCCCGCCGCTGAAATCGGCGACAGCACCAAGCTGGTGCCGGGGGATTATGTCGTGGCAATCGGCAATCCCGGCGGTTTACAGTTTGCCGGTTCGGTGACGGACGGTATTGTGTCGGGGATCAACCGCATCATCGACAGCTCCGATTCGGATTCCACCAGTGCTATGCGGTATATTCAGACCAACGCGGTTATCAATCCCGGCAATTCCGGCGGCGCGCTGGTCAATGCTTACGGACAGGTGGTGGGGGTCAATACCTCCAAAATTTCCATGACCTATTATGAAGCCATGAGCTTTGCCGTGCCGTCCTCCACATTCACCGAGGTGGTTCACGATCTGATTGACTACGGCTATGTGCAGGGACGTGTCAAGCTGGGCATTTCCTGTTCGGTATTGTCCGACGCGTATGAGAACCAGGGTATTCCGGCGGGACTTCAGATTCGCGAGATCAGCAGTGAATCCGATCTCAACGGCAAGGCACAGGTGTATGATATCATCACCCACTGCGACGGTACGCGGGTGAAGACCCTTTCGCAGCTTCAGGATATCATGTTCCAGAAAAAGCCGGGCGATACCATCACGCTCAAGCTCTATCATCCCGCCAGCGCGACGAAAGCCGCCAAGGAGTATACTGTGAAGGTCAAACTGCTGGAGGATAAGGGAGCGACCGACTGAGGCGGTACCGTCTCGTCATATTCATAAAAACAGTGAATCGGAGTGCGGCACACCATGCCATGCTCCGATTTTTTTAATATACACAAATTATGAATATCGTGTATAATTATTCATACAATTATTCCCGGGCAAATACTTCATAAAAAATTCCCCAACCGTTTCTCTTGTTTGGAAATAGCTGACACTGCCCCTTGTCGGAGAAGCGTTTAAGAATCCGCCGGGAAACCCGGAATTTATATGGAAAAGTCACGAATTTGGCAAAAACGGATAAATATACGCTTATTCGCTTGATTTATTCAAAAAAAATGGTATAATAGACACATGATAAAAACATAACGGAGGAATCGTTACTATGGCTGACATCAAGAAGGTTGTCCTAGCTTATTCCGGAGGACTGGATACGTCCATCATCATTCCGTGGCTCAAAGAAAATTACGATAACTGCGAAGTCATCGCGGTGTCCGGCAATGTGGGTCAGGGTACCGAGCTGGACGGTCTGGAGGAAAAGGCACTTGCCACCGGCGCTTCCAAGCTCTATATCGAGGATCTCACCAAGGAATTTATTGAAGATTATGTCTATCCCACCCTCAAAGCGGATGCGGTTTATGAGAATAAATACCTTCTCGGCACCAGCTTTGCCCGTCCGATCATCGCCAAGAGAATCGTGGAAATCGCGCTCGCCGAAGGCGCCGACGCGATCTGCCACGGCTGCACCGGCAAGGGCAACGATCAGGTGCGTTTTGAACTGGCAATCAAGCGCTTCGCTCCGCAGATGAAGATTATCGCTCCCTGGAGAACATGGGAATTCAAGAGCCGCGAGCAGGAAATCGAATATGCCGAGCAGCACAATATCCCGCTTAAGATCAACAGAGAAACCAACTATTCCAAGGATAAGAACCTCTGGCATCTTTCTCATGAAGGTCTTGATCTCGAAGATCCGTGGAATGAGCCGCAGTATGACAAGATTCTCGAAATGGGCGTTTCTCCCGAAAAAGCCCCCGACGAGCCGACCTATATCACCCTGTCCTTTGAGAAAGGCATTCCGGTAGCACTCAACGGGGAAAAGCTGGATGGCCCCGCGATGGTTGCGGCGCTCAATGAACTGGGCGGCAAGAACGGCATCGGTATTGCCGATATGGTGGAGAACCGTCTGGTCGGCATGAAGAGCCGCGGCGTGTATGAGACTCCCGGCGGCACGATTCTCTATCATGCGCACAACAAGCTGGAGGAAATCTGCCTTGACCGCGACACCTACCACTATAAGCAGCAGGTGGGCATCCGTTATGCCGAACTGGTGTACTTTGGTCAATGGTTTACCCCGCTGCGCGAATCGCTGGCGGCGTTTGTGGATAAGACGCAGGAAACCGTGACCGGTGACGTCCGTCTCAAGCTCTACAAGGGCAACATCATCGACGCGGGCGTGAAGTCCCCCTATTCGCTGTATGATGAGGACATTGCTACCTTCGACGAGGACGAAGTCTATGATCAGAACGATTCGGCAGGCTTCATCAACCTCTTTGGTCTGCCCATCAAGGTTCAGGCGATGAAGGAACAGGCTGCCAAAAACAGCAAGTAATGGATTACGATTTTGAAAAATGACGGCGTGGGGCAGGGAAGTTTTATCTCTCTGCTCCGCGCTTGATTTTTATCATTTTTGACGTGGAAAGGATGTCATCAATATGGCAATCATTATTGACGAAAAGAAGACCGTACATATTCCCAAGAAGCCCATTGCGATTACCGCGGCGGTGCTGGCGGCGCTGGTGATCATCGGGAATTCCGTCACCATTATCGACGCGGGTCATACCGGCGTTATCAACACGCTGGGACGGGTCAGCGAGAACGTTTTGCAGGAAGGACTTCATGTAAAGATCCCCTTTGTACAGCGTATCATCAAGATGGACAACCGCATTGTCAAGCTGGAAGTCGAGACCGAAGCCTTCTCCAAGGATTTGCAGACCGTTCAGACGCGGCTTGCCATCAATTACCGTGTGGCAAAGGACAAATCTTACGCCATCTACAAAAATGTCGGCAGCGATTACGAAACCGTGCTAGTCACGCCGGCGGTCAATGAAGTATTGAAAGCCATTACCGCCAAGTATACCGCTGAGGAAAGTGTTGCCAACCGGTCGTTGATTTCGCAAGGATTGATTACCGAGCTCAACAATAAGCTCAACCGCAACGGTATTTATGTCGAGGACGTCAACATCATCAACTTTGAATTTTCGGAGGCCTACATTGCTGCCATTGAGGAAAAGCAGGTGGCGGAGCAGCGTCTGCTGAAAGCCAGAACCGAGAAGGAGGAAGCGATTGTCAAGGCAGAAGCGGAAGCCGAAACCCTTCGCATTCAGTCCGAAGCGCAGGCGAAAGCCAACGATATTCTGAGCGATTCGCTGAGCAAGAATCTGATCGAATACGAAAAAATCCAGAAGTGGAACGGCGAACTGCCCAAAGTCACGGACGGTTCCGCGATCATCAATTTTTCGGATATGCTGAGTGATAAGAAATAAGAAATCATTGCATTTTGCCTATCAGAGGGGTATAATGGTAATCAGCAACGGGAACCGACAGTGGAATTGTGGAATACAAAGGAGACTTTCAAAAATATGCAGCTTTGGCAGGGACGCTTTTCAAAAGCGATTGACAAAAAGACAAACGATTTTAATTCATCCATTTCCTTCGACAGCAGAATGTACCGCGAAGACATCGAAGGCAGCATGGCGCACGCCGATA
>CAMJHU010000099.1 GCA_946405565.1 uncultured Clostridia bacterium | reverse complement strand
GCTGACCGACAAGCCGATCATTGAGATTGCCTATGAGGTGGGTTTCAACAATATTTCCTATTTCAACCGTACCTTCAAAAAGCATTTCCAGCGTACGCCCTCCCAGTGCCGCAAGGAATGAGCCTCAAAAAAAACATACCCGGACGGGTCTTCTGAAAATGTTCTTCAGGAGAATCCGTCCGGGTTTTTTTGCAATCAGTTCAGTTCTTCGCGGGAGAGGAAGCCGGTGCCGCCGCCGTTGTGGGTGATTTTCGCGGCAGCGAAGCGCTGAGCGCGGGTAAGGCAGTCTGTGGGGGAGAGTCCTTCGCACCACAGCGAGACAAAGGCGCTGAACAGCGCGTCGCCCGCGCCGACCGTGTTGACGATATGTTCCACGGGTACGGCAGGCTGGTGACAGACCGTATCGTTTTCGTGCAGGTACATCATCGCGCCGTTGCTGCCGCAGCCCATGACAATCACGCGGCAGCCGTACCGCCGGGCGAGCGTCCTGAGGAAATCTTCCGGAGCGCCGGGGACGTGTTCGTGGCTGAGAAAGAGGATATCCGCGTTCTGCATGAAGTCGAGGTTGTAGTCATCGTCGGGGTTGGAGAGCGCGTGAACGTCGGTGACAACCGGCAGTCCGAGGGCTTTTGCCTTTTGGAGCAGCGGACGGCTGAAATTGATATTGCAGGCAACCACCATGTCGTAAGAGGTAAGGTCAACGGCGCTGAAATCGTAGGCAGTTTCCTGAATGTTTTTGAGATCGCAATAAATGCGCCGTCTGCCGTCGGGCGAATGCAGCACCACCGACGAGCAGGTTTCGGGCAGCGCACGGTTGACGAGAGACGTATTGATGCAGGCGGCATCCAGTTCCCGCAGGGCGATATCCCCGGCGGGGTCGCTGCCGAGCAGCGTGGCGATATCCACCTGATTGCCCAGCGCGGTCAGCGCTTTGGCGACGTTGAAGCCCACGCCGGATACGGAAGTATGCACGCCGAAAAAGTTGTAGTCGATGGGTTGGTAAGGAATGGGAAAGTCTTTGACGGAACAGGTGGTTTCGCTGTTGACCAGTCCCGATACAAGTATATGTTTCATGATAGGATCACCTCATAGTGGATAGTGCATAGTGGATGGATAAAAATATTTTTTGGGTCGTAATCGGTCAGCCTTCTGCCGGAAAGCCGTCTTGTTTCAGCCGGTCGCGAATCATCCGCAGCACCTTTGCTTCGCGCTGAATCATGATCTCGTCAAAGAAATCCTCGCTGCGGTAGGCTTCATTGACCCGGATTGCTTCGTCAAGGGAAACGTATAGCAGCGTAAATCCCGCGTCTTTTTCATAGTCGTCAAGATGCTGCTGCGTGACAGTGGCTTCCGCGCGGCAGAAGTAGTAAAAATTCTCCTGCTCAAAGACGGTGTGCGGCACAATATTGCTCTTCTGACGGCGCATGACACTGCCGAATGGCGTGATACTTTCGGGAATGACGATCAGACCGGTTTCCTCTTGAACCTCCCGTATGAGAGCGACCTGCTGTTCCTCCCCGTCGTGAATCCCGCCGCCGGGGAATTTGTAATAATGCTCCCGAAGGCTGTAAACTAGCGCGATGTTGTCGTCCCGCAGGATAATCCCTCTGGCGGAAGGTCTTTTGAATACGCTGTCGGCTTCGTCGTAGTCGTGCAGGTCTATGGCAAAAAGCTGTTTCACGAGCGGTTCCTCCTGTCTATCGATGTTGAAAAATCATCTCCCTGTCAGCCGACATAGGGAATTTCCTTACTGTATTTGATTTTGTCAAAATGGGCTTCGACATAACCTTCCGGCTGGGGGTCGGGTTCGGTGTACTGGGGGTGATAATTGGGATTTTTGGGATCGGGGTCGGTGGGGTCCCAGCCGGTCTTGTCGGGCTTGACGGTATCGGCTTTGAGCTGTGCCGCGAGCGCTTCAAGTTCGGGGTCGGCTTTTTTGGAAATCAGGCGGACGGTGGTGCCGGCGACACAGTTTTCGCAAATCCATTTGGCGTTCTCCACGGTCAGACGGATACAGCCGCCCGAATCGGCAGTGCCGAGTTTGCTGTAACGCTTGGTGTCGAGATCGGTTTTCTTCCGGGATTTGTAGGGAACCGAATGAAACAGGAAATCGCCGGTAATCTGGGTGGCGTATTGGGCGTAGAGTTCGGTGCCGTGGCTCTTCATCTTGCGCCAGATATTTTTGGCGGTGCAGCGATCCTCCTTGAGCTTCCAGTAGCCGTCGGGGAATTTATCGGGGTCCTGCGCGGTGGAACAGAGCATACGGCGCACGACCTTGTCGTATTTGCCGGAAGAACTGGTGGTGTAGACCGTGACAATCTGATGGGTCTTGTCCACCTCGATGAAATAGGGAATGTCGGGATAGATCAGATCCGCTGCTGAAACCACCGGTACCGCCTGCGTGGGCGACGTGAGATCCGCTGCGGAAACCGTTGTGGGTGCGGTGGTTGACACGGTGGAGGCGGCAGTCGTCGCGGTTCCCGAAGGTTCGGGTACGGACTGACCGAGCAGTATCTGGCTGTCGTTATGGACGATGATGATATTGGCGGCAACAACCGATAGAAGGGCGACGATTGCCACGAGGCTGACAATATGATGCTGGGTTCTGCGGGATTCTGCCTTGCTCAATTTGCTCAATGCAATTCCCTCCTGAATGGCGGACGGAGCGGGTTCCGCTGTGAATGGTAATAATGGTAATATTATAGCATTCCGGACGCGGTTCTGTCAACGGATACCGCCAAAGAAAAAGCAAAGCCTGAAATGCAGCAGGATACACGACAGGAAAAGGGGAAAAATGACAGTTGCACTTTTGCCGTCAGGCGTGGTACAATAGACAAAAAAGCAATCACAACAGCGAGGTGACACGGTTGCATACGCAGGACGCATGGGATTCCTTTATCCCCGAAAACGAAAATCCAAAGTTGGGAGAACTGCGCCGGAAGGCGATGAAGCTCCCGCTGACGCCCGGCGTGTATATCATGCGGGACAGCCGGGACAACATCATCTATATCGGCAAAGCCAAGGCGCTCAAAAACCGGGTGAGCCAGTATTTCGGTTCGCAGGACGGACACGCCGAAAAGGTGCGCCGCATGGTGCAGCACGTCGATCATTTTGAATATATTCTCACCGATACCGAGTACGAGGCGCTGGTGCTGGAATGCAGTCTGATTAAGCTGCACAAGCCCAAATACAACATTCTGCTCAAGGATGACAAGGGGTATCACTATATCAAAATCACCAACGAACCCTACCCCCGCGTGGTGGAAGCCAAAAAGACCGAGGATGACGGCGCGCTGTATCTGGGACCCTATACGAGCAGCTATACCGTGGGGCAGTCGGTGGACGAAGCCTGCCGTATTTTTAAAATTCCCACCTGTCGGCGGGTCTTTCCCCGCGATATCGGCAAGGGACGCCCCTGTCTGAACGCGTCCATCGGACTGTGCCTGGCGCCGTGCAGCGGCAGGCTGAAAAAGGAGATTTACGACGAAGCCATTGCCGAGGCGAAGGATTTCTTGAAGGGCGGCACGGAGGCTTCCGTCGAACGGCTGACCCAGCGCATGAACGAATGTGCCGAGCGGCTGGAATTTGAAAAAGCCGCCCGTCTGCGCGACCGGATCCGGGCGCTGCAGCGCATGGCGGAGAAGCAGAAGGTTGTCATGAACGCCGTGGAGGAGCAGGACGTCATCGCACTGGCACAGGGCGCGGGCGGCACCTGTATCGAGGTGTTCCGTTTTCAGGGCGGACGGCTTTGCGACCGCGAGCAGTTCCTTCTGGATGACGTCATGGGCGATCTGCCGCTTTGCCGCGCCGAATTTATCAAGCAGTACTATTCCATACGCGAAGTGCCGCCGCGTGTGACCGTGGACGGTGAAACCGAGGACACTGCCCTGCTGGAACAGTTCCTCGCCGAACAGCGGGGCAGAAAGGTGAAAATCGCGGTGCCGCAGAAGGGGGAGCAGCAGCGTCTGGTGGAGATGTGCCGCCAGAACGCCGCCGAATATCTGGCGCAAGCCAAGGGAAGAGTGGGAGAAACCACTGCCGCCGTGGACGAACTCGGACGGCTGCTGGGATTGGATCAACCGCCGGAATATATTGAATCCTACGATATATCCAATACGCAGGGTGAAAACAATGTAGCGGGCATGGTGGTGTTTGAAAACGGGCGTCCGCTCAAATCCGCCTACCGGCGTTTTCAGATCAAAACCGTGGAAGGACAGGACGATTACGGCTCCATGCGTGAAGTCATCACCCGTCGGCTGCTGGAATATCAGAAGCACAAGGACGAGGGCGTGGGCTTCGGACGGCTGCCCGACCTGATTCTGCTCGACGGCGGTACAGGTCATGTCAATGCCGTGCGCCCGCTGATTGAAGCGTCGGGACTGCCCATTGCGCTGTTCGGTATGGTGAAGGACAGCAAGCACAAGACCCGCGCCATCGCCGCCGGCGGACAGGAAATCTCGCTCACCCGCAGCCGTGCCGCTTTTACGCTGGTCTCCACGATTCAGGATGAGGTACACCGCTTTGCCATTACCTATCATCACAGCAGCCATAAGCGTGAGGTGCTTCAGACCACGCTTACCCGCATCGAGGGTATCGGTCCCGCCCGCGCCAAGGCGCTTCTCAGGCATTTCAAGACGATTTCCGCGATTTACAGCGCGTCGGTGGAGGAACTGTGTGCGGTGGAAGGCATGACGCGTACTGCCGCCGAAAATATTCTTGCCCGGAAATATAAAAACGCGGAAGAGTAAAAAAACGCAGTACGCAATTAGCCGCGCAGCGGCGGGGATTCCAAAGGGACGAGTCCCTTTGGCGGGTCAAGGGCAGCGCCCTTGCAGGGAGTAAGCTGTCGCTGGCGACAGCTAAGACAGCGTCCCACAAGGCAGGCGAAAGACTGCCGAGCGAATCGAGCCAATTATTGAAACGGGAAAGGGCGAACCCCCATCGCGACGCTTTAGCGGAGCGGCGAGAAGAGCCAATCACCGGAACGGGGAAGGGCGAATGCAGAAAAAAGCTCCTCCCAAATGGACTTTCCCATAAAATAACGCCGACAAGCGTTATTTTCGCATGTGTAAAAAAGTAAGAACAATACTTCGACAAAAAACGAAAGTTTTGTGACAAACGACATAATTGTTGATAAAGGCTTTAAAGGCGGTCATTTTTGTTGTATAATGAACGATACAGTCTGCCAGACCGCTGTCCCCAATGTCCCCAAGTGCGATTTTGGGGCTTGCTTTTCAGGAAAGGATTGCTGCCAATGAGAGTTATCACGGGAACAGCCAGAGGGCGTCGGCTGAAAACCTTAGACGGTAATGACGTCAGACCTACTGCCGACCGGGTCAAAGAAGCGATTTTCAGTGTGATCCAGTTTGACCTCGAGGGTCGCCGTATGCTGGATCTGTTTGCGGGAAGCGGACAGATGGGCATTGAGGCGGTCAGCCGCGGCGCGGCAGGTGCCGTACTGGTAGACAGCGCGGCAGCGTCGGTTGCCGTGATACGGGAAAACGTGGAAACCTGCGGTATGAACGGCATGTGCCAGATTGTGCAGAGCGACGCGATGATGTATCTCAGACCCCGCGCGGGCAGACAGGAATTTGATTTTGCCTTTCTCGACCCGCCCTACGGAAAGGGTCTTTTACAGGCGGTACTGCCGGGAGTGGCTTCGGTCATGAAACCGCGCGGCGCGATCATCTGCGAAAGCCCTGTGGATGAAGTGCTCCCCGAAACGGCGGGCGCGTTCCGCGTGGACAGAACCTACCGCTACGGCAAGATCAAGGTCACGTTTTACCGCGTGCCTTCACATCCGGAAGGGAGCGATGAGGCGTGAACGCAGCAGGCAGCCTCCGGGGCAGGCTCGCGATCTGTCCGGGCAGCTTTGATCCCGTGACGCTGGGACATCTTGACATTATCCGCCGCGCCGCGAAAATGTTCGATCAGGTCATCGTGGCGGTACTGGTCAATCCCGGCAAGAATCCGTCGTTTACCGTGGAGGAGCGAATGGATATGCTCCGCCGGTCGGTGGACGGCATCGGCAACGTAACTGTCGAGTGCTTTGACGGACTGCTGGCGGATTATACCCGTCAGAAAGGCGCGCAGGTCATCGTCAGAGGGCTGCGGGCAGTGACCGACTTTGAATACGAATTTCAGATGGCGCTTGCCAACCGCAAGATGAACGGGAACATTGATACCGTGTTCCTCACCACCAGTGCGGAGTACATGTATCTGTCATCGAGCATGGTCAAATCCATTGCCTGCTTTGGCGGAGATATTTCGGATTTTGTGCCGACGTGCATCTGCCGCGAAATCAGCGAGCGGCTTTGCCTGCCCGCATACCGCCGCCAGCCGGATGATGTTTCAAAATAGAGCAAAGACCTAAGGAACTATGCAGAATTTAATCAGTCATTTTCTGCCTGAAATTACAGTATGCTTGCGTGTTTCGGCAAGTGAAATGTATCAATTATTTCTGCATAGTTCCTAATGTGTTTAAGATAAAGGAGTTATGCAGCATGAAAAGCATTGAAGAACTGCTCGGTGAACTGGAAGCCGTCATGGACAGAGCCAAGAGTGTCCCTTTTTCTTCGGATAAGTGTATTGTGGACAGCGAAGAGCTGAACCGCATTGTGGAGGATATCCGCATCAATCTCCCGCAGGAGATTCGTCAGGCAAAGGCGATTGTGGCGGAACGCAGCACCATCGTAGCCGACGCCAATAAGGAAGCGCAGGACATTCTCAACAAGGCGCAGGAGAGAGCCAAGGCGCTGCTCAATCAGGAAGCGATCTACAAGGAAGCCAAGGAAAAAGCGGAGAAGCTGCTTGCCGCTTCGGAAGAGCAGGCGAGTGAGATTCTGCGGGGTACATTTGTCTATTCCGACAGCATTCTTCTTCAGACGGAGGATACCGTGAATCAGAATCTGGAAACCATTCGTCAAGCGCGGAAAAACCTGCGCGAAGCTGCCAGAGAAAAGGCTGCCGCCGCTAGGTCGGGCCGCCGCACCGATACGCCCGCCGAAGACGAAGAATAATTCCTGCTTCTGCCTATCAGGGCA
>CAMJHU010000098.1 GCA_946405565.1 uncultured Clostridia bacterium | reverse complement strand
CTTGTCGGTGCGAAGGTTGACCCATGTGGGAAGCAGATCGGTATCCGCCACCACCACGCGCCCGTCGCTGAATTTCCGGAACGTCACCTGCAGCAGGCAGCCGTCCTCCGTGTGTCCGGTTTTGAGGGTAGAGCGTTCCTTGCGCTGATTGGACACGGCATTGCCCGTGGAATACAGACAAAACGTTTTATGCGCCGGGTCTTTTTTGGACGTGAGCAGCGTCGCGGGCTGGAGCACATGGGGATGCCCTCCCACAATCACGTCGAAGCCCATATCACAAATCGCCTGTGCCATTTTTTTCTGATACTGGTTGGGAACCAGCTGATACTCGGTTCCCCAGTGAATAAACAGCACATTTACTTCCGCGCCTTCGTTCTTCATCTCTGCCAGACGCGCGGCGAGTTCCTCATAGAACGCGTCGAGTTTGGTGTAACGGAACGAATCCACCAGCGCGCCGGCTTCGGCACTCAGCGGAATGCCGTTGAGGGATTTTTTGGCGCTGTTTTTGCCGCTTGTCTCGTAGGTATAGCAGGTCATACCGATGTGAATGCCGTTGACCTCCCTGACCAGATACCGCTTGTCCCCCGCCTTCCGGAACGTGCCGATATGGTCAAAGCCCTTGTCATTGAGTACGTCAAGCGTGCGGGTCAGACCCTTCATGCCGGAATCGTAGGTATGGTTGTTGGCGGTCAGCAGCATATCAAAGCCCGCCTGTTTCAGTGCATCGGCGATAGCGTCGGGCGTGTTGAAGCAGGGATAGCCGCGGTATTTGTCACCGCCATCGGTACCGCGCAGGGTAGTTTCCAGATTGGCAACCGCGTAATCCGACGCGGACACATAGGGCGTCAGATAGGAAAAATAATTGTCAAAATGGTAGGTTTTGGTTTTTTTGTCATAGGCGGCGGTCAGCATGGGCGCGTGAACGATGATATCCCCCGTCACGGAAAGGGTCGCCGACGACGTGACGTGAAGTGGTTCCGGCTCTGCCGAAGAAATATCCGACGGCGAGAGCGTGCCGGAACGGTCGCCCGACGACACCTTGTTCCCGGAAGCCGTCTGGGGGCGGCGGGTCATCACCACCACCGCCAGCAGGCTCACGGTCAGAATCAGCGCCAGCACCGGCACACTGACAATCGTCATGGATTTGTGAAAGTTTACAAAGTCTACTCGTTTTTTGGTCAAAGTTTCACCTCATTCGGGGAAATCCATTTCAACAAAACATCCGCGCGGCGACAACACGCGCATACAACCATGCAGTGGGATTCCCGTGACAGGAACCATCGCGCGAAGTACGCGGGCGGCGTAAGCCGTATACGCCCCCGACGCGCGCATCGGGACAAAAGCCCGGACGCGGGAATTCTATTTGCAAATTTTGAAATAATAAGGGCGTTGATTGACGTCAGCCTTTATCCAGCCGCGCCCCCGCGCCGAAGTCGGTCATCCGGGTACCCGGTAAACGAGCGGCAGAGGATTCCTTTTCCGGATTCGCCCGACCCCGTTTCAAGAATTAGCGCGTTTCGCCCGGCAAGGGCGTTGCCCTTGCCTGCCGGGACTCTGTCCCGGTCCCTGCCGGTGGCGCTGCCCCCGGTTCCCTGCCAAAGGGACTCGTCCCTTTGGAATCCCACGCTTCGCTAATTCGCCTTGATTCTCATGCGTACAATCTCGGACGTGACCTTATTGCCGTATTTATCGGTCACGACACATCTGATATAGCGGTTATGGTTCTTCTCGGAAAGCGTCGTCAAATAGTCAGCGGTCGTATTGGAACTGTTCCGCCACGTCGCGCCGTTATCGTCGGACAACTGCCACTGATATGTGATACCGGGACCGTTTGCCGTCACGCGGAAGGTGACAAGCTCGCCCTTCTGTCCGCTCGCACTGACCGGCTGACCGGTAATCGCCAGCGACGAAATCTTCATATACGCCGCGTCCGACGTGACCGCAATCCCGCTGCCGTCCGTGACGATACACCGCACATAGCGCTGATGGTTCTTCCGATTCAGGGTCGTGGCGTAATCGGCGGTTTTGACGGAACTGTTCCGCCACGTCTTGCCGAAATCGTCCGAAAGCTGCCACTGATAGGTCAAACCCATACCGTTCGCCCTGACACGGAACGACACGGTATCACCGTCGAGCGCCGTCACCGGCGAGGGCTGCGAGGTGATGTCCGGTCCGGCAATACGCATTTGCGCCGCCTGCGAATTCACCGACGCGCCGCTGCTGTCGGTCACAACGCAGCGGACATACCGTCCGTCGTTGGTTTCGCTCAGCATGACGGCATAGTCGGCGGTTTTCACCGAACTGTTGCGCCACGTCCTGCCGGCGTCGTCCGAAAGCTGCCACTGATAGGTCAGCCCGCTGCCGGTTGCCTTGACATGGAAGGTCGCCTGACGTCCCGCCAAGCCCGCGTAATCGGTCGGCTGCGAGGTGATGGCAAGCGGCTGACGGGCGCTTACGGTAAATTCACACACCGCCGCGTCGCTCAGTCCGAATACGTTCACGCTTCGCACGGACAGAGAGTAGCTGCCTGCCGCCAGCGGAGAAAAGTCCGCCGACGTACCTCCCCCGAGATCGCCTTCCCAGCATTCCTCACCGTCGTGGGTCAGGCACCCCCAATAGCTGTCAGCCTCAGTCACGCCCTGCCACATCACGTCCACGTCCTCATCCGGCGTATAGGATGCCTTACCGCTCCGGAGATTGGTGGGCGCTGCGGGCAGTTCGGCGATTTCCAGCGTTTCATAGAGCGGCGTGCCATAGCCGATGACATAAGCGTCGGCAAGCAGACGGTTGCTGCTTTTGGTGCGGTGAATCACCTTGTAGGTCTTGAAATCGGAGGTGGTATTGCCCTCCACCACCTGCAGATACTTTCCGGAAGTTCCCGTGACGATGCCCACATGGGTGGCATGGGTGGGAATATGATCCTTGCTGAAATAGACGATGTCTCCGCGGCGCGGCGTATAGGCTCCGCCATAAAAGGCACTGCTGTACCACAGTCCCTTCTTCTTGAACCAGTTCATGCCGGTGTCGCAGGACGAATGCTTTGGCACCACGGAGGTGGGTATCTCCGCCTGATTGGCGCACCAGCTCACAAACATCGCGCACCACGCCACATCGACGGTGCCTTTGCTGTACCACGCGCCGTATTTGGTGCCGATGCCGTCGTTGGTATAGCCCACCTGCGTGAGCGCCACGGCGACGATGTCCTCCGCTTGGTCGCCGGTATTGACATGGGTGTTGGGATAGCCTTTGGAGTACGCCGCGGCGGTCAGTCCCGCACGCGGCAGGCAGACGGTCAGTACCGCCAGCACGAGAAGCAACGATGCGGCTCTTTTGGTCATGACAAACACCTCTGTTTCCGAAAGCGATTCTCTGATGGAAGGGAAAAAAATGGGTTAATCGGTCACGCTCACAATCTTATAGGGGAAGTACGTCGTGCTGTCGGCATAATTCTGGAGAATGATGCAGCTGAGTTCGGGATAGGCATCGTTGCGGTTGGCTTCAATGATCTTGCCGCCGCCCACGTACATCGCCACATGATGGATTTCGCCGAGGAAGCCGCATTGGTCGCCGTGACCGCAGTCAAGCGATACATAGAAGACCAGATCGCCCGGGCTGGCGTACAGAATGCTGTCCACGGTGGGATTTTTCCGCGCCAGGTTGAAATACTGCCGGTAACTGCTGCCCGCCAGATCCACGCCGATGGCTTTGTACATCTGTCTCACGAAACCGCTGCAGCTGAGAATATCGTCCTCGCCCGCGACTTCCGACTTATAGGGACGTCCGAGATATTCCATACCCGCGCGCAGCAGCTTCGCCTGATCGGAATCGCCCAGCACCGTCGCCGAACCGTCGTCCGCCAGCGAGAAGGACAGTCCGTCCACCGTGACAGTCTGCGCGGTAAGCATACCCTTGGTCGGATGGAAATAATAGAGCTTGCTGCCGATGGATTGCAGTCCGTCCACCTTGACGCCGTTTGCGGGATAGAAATAATACTGCTTGCCGCCGATCGTCTGCAGACCGCGCGCCAGCGTTCCGTCGCCGAGGAAGTAATGGACATTGCCATTGGGCTTGGCGAAAATGCCGGTCAGACTTTCACCGGTCGTCTCGTCGAGATAATACTCTTTGTCCTCATAGCGGCAGTAACCGGTGTAAACCGAGCCGTCGCCGCTGATAAAGAGATAGGTCTTACTGTCGATGGTCACTTTGCCCTGCGGGAAGCCCTTGGCGCTGTCGTCATAATAATACCGCCTGCCGCCGTAGGTGACAAATCCGGTCTTGCGTTCTCCCGTGGCGGGGTCAAAGTAGCAGGCGCGTTCGCCGACATACACCTTGCCGAATTTCTGTTCGCCGCTGCTCAGGAAGTAATACTGCTTGCCGCCGATGGTCACCAGACCGGTGGCAAGCGCGCCGTCCGCGTCGGCGTAATAGCGCCGGCTGCCGATCGAGAAGAAGCCATTCCGCTGCATCACGCCGTTCTGATCGAAATAGCAGGCTTTACCGTCAATCCTGACAAAGCCGGTCTGCCGCAGTCCGGTACGCACATCAAAATAATACCGCTTGCCGCCGATATCCCGCAGACCCGTCACCATCGCGCCGTTTTCGTCAAAGTACGCCGTGCCGCCGTTGATGCGCTGGAAGGTGGTAAGCGGCGCGCCGTCGGCATCGAAGCAATAGAGACTGCCGTTCACCGCCGCCGGGGCTGCCACACGGTTGCCGTGGGTATCGAGATATACCTGGAAGCCCTCGCTCGCCTTCGCCCAGCAGTTGGTCTTGCGGCTGCCGTCGGTATTGAGCGAGAGATCGGGGCGCACGGCTTCATCGGTCTGATAGCCGTAGTACCACTTGCCGTTGATATAGACGTCGCCGGTCACCATCACGCCGTTGGAGAGGAAGCAATAGGTTTTGCCGTCAATCTGTCTCACGCCCGTGACCATTTCGCCGGTACTCTCGTCAAAATACCGCAGATCGCCGTCCATGATGACAAAACCGGTGGTCACCACGCCGTTGGGGTCGAGATAATAGGTCTTTCCGCCGATACGGCGCAGACCGCTCAGGCGCACGCCGCTCATTTCGGAAAAGCCGTAGCGGATGCCGCCGACGGTGACAATGCCCTTGGCAAACGCCCCGTTGCGGACGTAATAACGCCGCGAACGCACCGTATGCCAGCCGTCGGACGAAAGGGCGCTGTTGAGTTCGTTCTGAATGGCGGTGAGTTCCTTGCCGCCCATCACGGTTTCGCCGTCGTCAAAATAGAAGGTATAGGTGGTTCCCTTGCTGGTATAGGTCAGCAAGCCGAACTGCCGTTCGCCGTTTTCATCGTAGTAGCACATCACGCCGTCCACCGTCTTGGTGGTAGAGGTGCGCAGCACGCCCGCGTCTCCCGCGAAATACTCCGCGCCCGCATAGCGGTAGGTGTTGTTGACCACCTCGCCGCTGCCCGTGACAGCAGTGAGATAGCCGCTGCGGGGATTGATTACCACGCCAGTCATCTCCGCGCCGGTGTCCGCGTCAAAGATATGCAGCCCGCCGTCCACGGTGAAGGAGCTGCCCTTGCGCGCGCCGTACCGGTCGAAATAATAGCGCTTGCCGTCGATTTCCACGATGCCCGCCGTACCGGTATACATTCTGCCGTCAGCGTCGTAATAGTTGATATTGCTGCCGTTCGTCACAAAGCCGGTGACAGCCTGACCGGTGACGGGGTCGAAGTAGTAGCTGCTGCCGTCATCCGCCACATACACGCCCGAACGCATCACGCCCGCGCTGTTGAAGCAGTAAAGGTTCCCGCCGATGGTTTGCAGCCCCGTGACCAGCGCGCCCGAGGAATCGCCGTAATAGACCGCCGTGCCGCTGTCGGTGAGAGCGTGGATAAAGCCGCTCTTTGCCGCGCCGGTGACAGGGTCAAAGTAATAATAGGTGCCGCCGATGTTCTGATAGCCGGTCATGCGCTTATACGATCCGGCGAAAAGATAGCGTTTGCCGTCGATGGCAACCAATCCGGTCACCGCCTGACCGGTGGACAGATCAAAGTAATAGGTGTCGCCGCTGTCCACATGCCAGCCTTTGACCGGTTCGCCGTCCGCGTCGAAGGCATAGAGTTTGTTTTCGCTGTCGCGAATCAGACCGGTCTTGAGGGTGCCGTTGCTTTCAAAGAAGAAGGTCGCCTTGGACTGATCGATATACTGCCAGCCCGTGACCGCCTGATGGGTCGCCGGATCAAAATAATAGCGTGCTCCGTTGACATAGGTGTACCAGCCCGCGTAGGCACGACCGTTCTCATCGAAGCAGTAGATCGAACCGTCGTCAAGAATCACACGTCCGGTCTGCATCACGCCGCTTGCGTCGAAGTAATAGGTGTGGCGGGTACCGGAACCGTCGTCGAGAGTCTGCATACCGGTGAGCATTTTGCCGTCGCTGCCGAAGTAATAGCGCGCGCCGTTGTAATCCACAAAGCCGGTGAGCGCCTCATAGGAGCCTTCGGCAAAGCAGTACTTACTGCCGTCAATTTCACGCATTCCGCTCAGCGCCACACCGTTTTCGGAGGCAAAATCATAGAGTGCGCCGTCCACAGCGGTCAGACCGGTAAAATAACCGCCTTCCGCCTTGATATACATGAGCTGATTCATGCCGATCCACACGAGCGAATTGGTGCGGATAGCGGCGCCGGTGTCGAATCCGAAGTAGTACCGCTTGCCGCCGATGCTGGTCAGTCCGCGGCTCATGGTGTAATCAGAGAGGAAATAGTAGTTGTCGCCGTCGATGTTCTGCCAGCCGGACACAGCTCTGCCGCTGTCATCAAAATAATAGGTGTCGCCGTAATCGGTGGTATAGAAGCCACGCTTGGCGGCGCAGGAATATTCGTCGAAGTAATAGAACGAACCGTCGAACGTATAGCCGCCCGTCTTGGCGACATAGTAGTCGTTAAAGTAATAGATTTCGCCGTCAATCTCGGTCAGACCTTTGGCGGCGCCTTCCATGCCGAGGAAATAGTAGGACTTGCCGTCCTCCGGATTGTGATACCAGCCGGTCTGCATCAGACCGGTTGC
>CAMJHU010000097.1 GCA_946405565.1 uncultured Clostridia bacterium | reverse complement strand
ATATGGCGGAAAATATGCAAGCCAGACGTGCGTGGAGAGATACTGAACAGGCTCTAACAAATACCCCCGTCCGATACGCTTGTCTGGCAAGCCTGTCGGACGGGGGAAGTATTTATTTTTCATCAAAAAGTATGTTCATGTAATCGCGTCTGCCGTAAATAATTCTATCAATAAATACATCAGCAGAAATCACGCGATAAAATATCATATAATTTTTATATATAATAAATCTGTACCCGCTGTCTGATCCATCGAAAAAATTTATAACTGCTCCCGCACCCGAGAAGATTTCTAATTGCTCCATCGTGCGAACAATGCCATCAACAGTATGAACGGCAGCCAATGGATTTTTGAGTTGATTGGTAATATAATCCGAAATATCATCAAGGTCTGTGATTGCCTGATGAGAAATATGCAGCTTATTTTTCATTTCTTATTGCCCGTAAATGTTCTTTTACATCATCAATCGTCAGCCAGCCATTTTCTTCGCCCGACTTTCTTCCCTTTTCCAGCTCAGCCATCAGCCAACGTTCCGCTTTGAATCTTTCATATTCTTCGTACTCGGCAATATCAATAATGGCATAGCAGCCGCGCCCGTTTTTGGTGAGGTAAACAGGCGAACCCACAGCGACATCCTGCAATACAGCGGAATAATTCCTTAAATCCGATATTGGCTTGATATTAGGCATATCCAACGCTCCCTTCAAAATATAACAAATATATTATACCGGAATTTATCGTAAAAATCAACATCTTATTTTAAGATATATTTCGCAAAACAGGGAATCATCCTGACAAATCCCCCCGTCCGACAGGCTTGTCTGGCAAGCCTGTCGGACGGGGGGGAACGTTTTTTCTCAGATTTCTCAGATAAACTTGATATACTCGCTGTAACAATAGCCCACGACATTGCCCATGGTGCGCACGACATACCAGTCGGGATTGGAGGTATCCAGCACCGTGACGTTGGAACCCTTGGGCAGCACGGTGACGACCATGTACTTCATGCCGGGACCGGAGCGGACATTCAGCGCCAGCCGACGGGTAGCGACAATCGCCCTGCCGGAACCCGGCGATACCCCATGGGTGACATTGGGGAGTATCGTCGAATTTTCGGTGTCCCGTGTGGTGGGGGTGGGAAGTGTGGGGGACGTGGTCACGATTTTCTCCTCATCGTCGTCGGTGATGGCAGTCGTCGCCTTGGTAGTGGACTGGGTGGTAGTCGCCTTGGTAGTCGCCTTGGTAGTCGCCTTGGTAGTGGACTCGGTAGTGGTGGCGGTGGTAGTGGTGGAAGCGGTGGTAGGCGCGGTGGTCGTATCCTCTTCCGGCGTCGTATCGGATGTCACATCGGCTTCGGTGGTCGTGAGATAATCCCAGATATTCACGTCGGAAGAATCATCCGGCTGGGTGGTCTTTTCATCGGAACTGACAATCTTTTCGTCATCCGATGAGGATGTGGGTTCGTCGGGCTGGGTGGCAGACGTGGGAGCGGTGGTAGAGCCGCCGAGGTACGTAATATCCGAGGCGGAGGCGACATTATAGGTATCGTCTCTGACAAACACCAGTTTAGGCGCCCGGAAGCAGTATTTCAGTTCGGAATTGATCATGAGAATCCGGATCTTCTTGCCGTTGATGGTCTTTTCGACATAATCCTCCGACATCACGACAGAGGTATAAGCCGTTTTGCCGTCCTCGGAAAGAGTGACTTTCTTGACCTTGGACTGCGCGTCCCTGAGCGAGACGTATTCGGATACACTGTACACACAGCCGCGTTTGAGGTATTCAAAGGAATTGATCATGGAATCAGCGTCGGGCTCCCCCTCCAATACATGCGGGGGCTGCGCCTTCAGCACATTGGGCTGCTTTTCGCTGCCGCAGGCAAAGACCGCCTTCCGCTCGCTGGTTTCGGTGACGAGGGTGCTGTCCGACACAAGGTCGCTGCGGCTGACCTGGCTGTCATAGACCATGCTGCCTTCTACTTTTATATCAAAGGCTGCCAGCATATCGTTGATACGCTCGAGGGACTTTTCGTTGAGATTGATGCCGCTGCTGTAAATAAATCTCACGGTCGTAAAGCCGGTACCGTCCGATTTGGGAATGCGTGCCCAGCCGATATACATGGTGCCGCCGTCGGATTCGACGTTTTCAAAGCCGGTGTTGGCGGTCTGGGTGTAGCCGGAGGACGTGTCGGCTGCGGGAGACAGATCACTGTCCGAGAGCGACGAAGCCAGAACAGCGGGCGCGCAGGCAGCTAGCATTCCTATCGAGAGGAGCAAAGCCGTGAATCGACGGTTCAGGCTTTTTCCGAAAAATGTGTGTTTCAAGTTGACGACCCCTTTCCGTATAGGTCAATGTATGATACCGTCAGCATATACATATTAATTATAACAGCGAAACCGCTGAATTTCTACTGATAAATTATCTAATTTTTGAATTCATTTTTAACATTCCCGATAAATTATTATCTTTTAGGATCCGGATACAGGATGATGAGGAAAATCCATCAGACGAGTATTATGAATAAAATGTAAAAACCGGATCAAATTGGCTATTTCTTTTGGAGAACGGCTTTTATTTTTGAAAAAAGCATGGTATAATGAATGGTGTTTTTGATGAATTGGAGGGTAAGACGGTTTGGATATCTTCGTTGTTGAGGGCGGCAGAAGATTAGAGGGATCCATCACGGTGGGCGGCGCCAAAAATGCCGCCGTCGCGATTATTCCTGCCGCGATTCTTTCGGGTGACATTTGCAGAATAGAAAACCTTCCCGCCATAAGCGACGTGAGCGTGATATCCCAGATTCTCATTCAGCTGGGCGCGAAGGTGACTCAGATCAGTCAATCGGTGATTGAGATAGATGCCAGAGAGGTCAACTGTACGCAGGTGAGTCAGGAACTGGCAAGAAATATGCGCGCTTCCTATTATATGCTGGGTGCGCTGCTCGGACGGTTCAGCCGCGCGAAGGTACCCATGCCGGGCGGCTGCTATTTCGGCGTGCGTCCCATCGACCAGCACCTCAAGGGCTTTGAGGCGCTCGGCGCCAAGACCGCGCTGCGCGACGGTGTGATTTCGCTCACCGCGCCGGAGGGTCTGAAGGGCACGCGGATTCAGCTCGACGTGGTGTCGGTGGGCGCTACCATCAACCTCATGTTGGGCGCGGTGCGCGCGGAAGGTCTGACCATCATCGAACGCGCCGCCAGAGAACCGCATATCGTGGATCTCGCCAACTTCCTGAATTCGATGGGAGCGGACGTGCGCGGCGCCGGTACGGAGACCATCAAGATCCGCGGCGTCAAGGAAATGCACGGCACCACCTATTCCATCATTCCCGACCAGATTGAGGCGGGTACCTACATGATCGCCGCCGCGGCTACCGGCGGAGACGTGATGATTCAGAATATCATTCCCAAGCATATGGAGAGCATTTCGCGCAAGCTCGTGGAGATGGGCGCGGAGGTCTATGAATACGACGACGCGATCCGCGTGACCCGTTCGGGACCGCTCAGAGCCTGCAATGTGCTGACCATGCCCCATCCCGGCTTCCCCACGGATATGCAGCCCCAGATGGCGGTGCTCATGGCGATTGCCGAAGGGGTCAGCACCATCACCGAGGGCGTATGGGAAAGCCGTTTCCAGTATGTGAGCGAGCTGGTCAAGCTGGGGGTTGACGCGGAGGTGCAGGGACGTGTCGCCACCTTCCGGGGCGTGGAACGTCTCAAGGGCGCCCACGTCAAGGCGACCGACCTGCGCGGCGGCGCGGCCATGGTGATCGCGGCGCTGATTTCCGAGGGTGAAACCTCCATCCGCGAAATCTATCACATCGAGCGCGGCTATGAACAGCTCATCGACAAGCTGGTTGCCGTCGGCGCTCATATTGACCGCCGCACGGTTCCCAATGACTATGAGTGATTTTTTGTCATGTAATCAAACATCAGAGCCTTTTCCTTTTGGCATCAGGAGGGAAAGGTTCTTTTTTTGTGCTGTTTCTCATATATGTATAGGGCGTTTCGGTAACAGACAGCGGCAGCGCTTCGCGCTTGGGAGGCGGTATCTTATGAACACTATGAAAAATCATTCCATCGACAGCCACAAATTTCTGCGGGGGATGGCGACCTTTGCCGCGGGAATCGTCCTGTTGTACTTTTCCACAGGTTGCGGTGCTTTCTCCGGTCACGGCGCGTCGTCCGAATCCCCGCCTTCATGGCCGATAACCGTTTACAGTGACGGGGTTTACGACATTGTGCAGGACGCGCCGGTTCACAGTCCGTCCCCGCACGAGGGGCTGGAATATGTTTTCATTCCTCTGACTTTTACCAACGGCAGCGACAGCGATATCCTTTTCAGCAGCTACGTGTGCATAAAGTCGTGCGCGCTGCCATCCGGCTGCGCCTGTCTGCCGGCGGATAAGGATGCCATTGCCGTAGGGCAGTCACAGATCGAGGGTTTCCGTCTCTTCGACGGCGTGATTCCCAGCCGCGGTAAAACGGCGGGTTGGTTTGCGTTTGAGCTTCCCCGTAACAGCGAAGCGGTTCATGTGGATTTTATCACGGGTTATGAAGGCGAAACGTTGTCTTTCGATTGTCCGCTGTGAAAAAAGAAAAAAGAAGCATTTAATAAATTATGAAATTATCAAGAATATTAATAAAATAATTTGCGGATACCGATAAAAATTATTGAAATTTACAAAGCCGTATGCTATAATGTTCAACAGGCGGCTCTGAATCACCTGAAACTTCCTGCGAATGTTTCCAAAATGAAGCAGGTCGCGTATCAAAACAATCTGGTTTGGTGATTATATTTCTATTTTTTTCCAAAAATAAAGATAAGAGCGAAACCGACACGATGAAAAGAGGTAGTTTAAATTGAAACAGCTTTCCAAATACCCCACCGACAAGATTAAAAATATTGTCGTTACGGGTCACGGCAACTCCGGCAAGACCTCTCTGGTCGAGGCGATGCTGTATCTGTCCGGCGCCACCGACAGAATGGGCAAGACGGCGGACGGCACGGCGGTCTGCGACTTCGACCCCGAAGAGATCAAGCGTAAATGCTCCGTTTCGGCGGCTGTGGCTCCTGTGGAATGGAAAAATGTCAAATTCAATATGATTGACGTCCCCGGTCTGTTTGACTTTGAAGGCGGCGTGGCGGAAGGCTTCCGCGCGGCGGACTGCGCCCTCATCACCATTTCCGGCAAATCCGGCGTGGCAGTCGGTTCGGAAAAATCCTATGCCCGCGCCGAAAAAGCCGGCATGGCAAAGGTGATTTTCGTCAATAAGCTCAATTCCGAGAGCGCGGATTTCTACAAGGTCTTTGAACAGCTCAAAGCCTCCTTCGGTCCCACGGTCAGCCCGATTGTGGTGCCGCATATGAACGGTCATCAGGTTGACTGTTATGTGAACATTCTGGAATACAAGGCGTATCGCTATAACGGCACCAAGGCAGAAGAAGTTCCCATGCCCGACATGGGACACCGTCTTGAGGGTCTGCGCACCGCCATTAATGAAGCCATTGCCGAAACCGACGATGAACTCATGGAAAAATACTTCTCCGGCGAGGACTTCACGCCCGAAGAGTATATTCTCGGTCTGACGCAGGGCGTGCGTTCGGGTTCGATCACGCCGGTCTACTGCGGCGCGAGCGCGACGGGTGAAGGCGTGGATCAGCTCATGAACGGCATGAGCTGGCTGGTTCCCTCGGCGGCGGACGTCGCACCCGAAACCGCTTCGGACGCCAACGGTTCTCCCGTCGAGATGACGGTCAGCGACAGCGCACTGCCCGCCGCGGTGATCTTCAAGACCGTAGCCGACCCGTTTGTAGGCAAGCTGTCCTATTTCAAGGTTGTCACGGGTCGTGTCACGCCCGACAGTATGCTGATGAATATGCGCACCGGCTCCACCGATAAACTCGGCAAGCTGTATATGCTCTGCGGCAAGAAGCAGATCGAAGTGGACAGCGTCGGCGCGGGCGATATGGGCGCGGTTGCCAAGCTCTCCGGCGCGGCGACGGGCGACACCCTCTGCGCGCCCGCACGTCCTGTCACCCTCAGGGGCGTGGACTTCCCCACTCCTTCCCTCTCGATGGCGGTACTGCCGGTCAACAAGGGCGACGAGGAAAAGATCGCGCAGGGTATGCTGAGGCTCTGTGAAGAGGATCCCTCGATGACCTTCGGCACCAACCCCGAAACCAACCAGATGATCGTCAGCGGTCAGGGCGAACAGCACATCGATGTCATCATTTCCAAGCTCAAGAATAAATTCGGCACCGACGCCAAGGTGGAATCCCCGAAGATTGCCTACCGCGAAACCATCCGTAGTGAAGTCAAGATTCAGGGACGCTATAAGAAGCAGTCGGGTGGTCACGGACAGTTCGGCGACGTATGGATCCGGTTTGAACCCTGCGACAGCGAAGGGCTGGAGTTCGGCGAAGAAGTGGTCGGCGGCGCGGTTCCCAAGAACTTCTTCCCGGCGGTGGAAAAAGGTCTGCAGGACTGCATGAAGACCGGTTCGCTGGCGGGTTATCCGATGGTGGGCGTCAAAGCTACGCTGTACGACGGTTCCTATCACCCGGTCGATTCCTCCGAAATGTCCTTCAAGACGGCGGCGGCGCTTGCCTTCAAGAACGGCATTCCCAAGGCGAGTCCGGTTCTGCTCGAGCCGGTGGGCGAACTGCACGCCTATGTGCCGGGCGACAACATGGGCGACGTGATGGGCGAACTCAATAAGCGCCGCGGTCGTGTGCTGGGCATGAACTCCGCCGACGAGGGTATGCAGGAGCTCATCGCGGAAGTGCCGGTGGGCGAGATGGCGGATTTTGCCACCTATATGCGTCAGACCACCCGCGGCAGAGGCTACTTTACCTTTGCATTTGTCCGTTATGAGGAAGCTCCCTATTCCGTCCTTCAGGAACTCACCAAGGATAAGGAGTAAGGCATCGGGCTGAAAATCAAATGATCATACTGCCTGCCCCGGTCAGCCTGTTCCGCATGGGAATGAGCCGACCGGGGCAGGCGTGTTTTGTGAAAGCAATAATTAGCCGCGCAGCGGCGCGGGGTGCAGGGGG
>CAMJHU010000096.1 GCA_946405565.1 uncultured Clostridia bacterium | reverse complement strand
TGCTGGGAGGCTTCCCTCAAGCTCAAGGAAATCTCCTACATCCACTCCGAGGCCTACGCGGCGGGCGAACTCAAGCACGGCACCATTTCGCTGATCGAACCCGGTATGCCCGTCATCGCGATCGCGTCGGGCGACCGGCTCTTTGAAAAGACGGTCAGCAACGTCAAGGAAGTCAAGGCACGCGGCGCGAAGGTCGTTCTGCTCTGCAAGGAGGGCGCGAACGTGGACAGCACCGTGTACGATGACCTGATTGCCATTCCCGCCGTGGACGAATTCATCCGTCCCATTGCGGCGATTGTCCCGCTTCAGATTTTCGCCTATTACACCGCCGTCGCGCGCGGCTGTGATGTGGATAAGCCGAGAAACCTTGCCAAGTCCGTAACGGTCGAATAATCTGATTGGTCTGACGGATGTCATACTGAAAAAATAGCGACTGTCCTGTGTGTGGGTCTTTCCATTACACGGGACAGTCTTTTTTTGGCGGCGCATGGTGAGAAAGTACGGAAAAACGCAAAAATCGGTTGAAAATGCAGGAGACATATGGTATAATTGCAGAAATACATGATGCTGTTTTCATGACAAGAGAGGATTTGGATAATTTATGAACAGAAGAGGCAATATCGTTTCCTTCCGCCCCGATGTGCGAGTGCTGGATGCTACCATCCGCGACGGCGGTCTGGTCAACAATTTTTATTTCGACGATGAATTTGTGCGCGCCCTGTACCTTGCCAATGTCAAGGCGGGCGTGGATTATATGGAATTCGGCTACAAGGCGTCGAAGGAACTCTTTTCTCCCGATAAATTCGGCAAGTGGAAGTTCTGCGACGAGGCGGATATCCGTTCCATTGTGGGCGACAACAATACCGATCTGAAAATTTCGGTCATGGCGGATGTGGGACGCACCGATTTCCGCCGCGATATCATTCCCCGTTCGGAGAGCGTGATTGACATGGTGCGCGTGGCAACCTATATCAATACCATTCCCGCCGCGCTGGAAATGGTGGAATACTGCCATGAACTGGGGTACGAAACTACGGTCAATATCATGGCAATTTCCAACGCCAGTGACGTCGATATCGACGGCGCGCTGGAACTCATCTGCCGCAGCCATGTGGACGGCATTTATCTGGTGGACAGCTACGGTTCGCTCTATCCGGAGCAGATTGCCCGCCTTTCGGAAAAATATCTCTCCTACGGCGAGGCAGCGGGCAAGTACATCGGTATGCACGCGCATAATAATCAGCAGCTTGCCTTTGCGAATACCATTGAATCCATGTCGCTGGGCGTGAGCTATCTCGACGCGACGGTGTGCAGCATGGGACGCGGCGCGGGCAACTGCGCGATGGAACTGCTGCTCGGCTTCTTCAAGAACCCCAAGTACAATATCACGCCGGTGCTGCGTTTTATTGAACAGTATATGCTGCCGCTCAAGGCTTCGGGCGTGGTATGGGGATACGATGTGCCCTATCTGCTGACCGGACGGCTCAACCGCCACCCTTCCTCCGCGATTGAGTTTATCCGCGACGGCAAGACCGATTACTGCGACTTCTATCAGGAACTGCTCGATAGAGACTAACCGTTTGCTGACCATTTTCATGGGAAGTGGAAGGGAGGCATTTATATGACATTTGTGTCTATGATATTTGTCCTGCTGTTTTTTGTGCTGATTTTTCTGGGCGGTCTGGCACTGGTGGGAGGTGTGCTGCTGTGGATGGGACTTTCCCGGCGGCGCAAACCGGAATATGCCGGCAAGCGCTCCCCGAAGGTGCTGTTCGGACTGGGGCTGGCGATACTTACACTGCCGACGCTGGTGGTGGTGTTATATTCGGTCCGGCTGCTGACGGTGGGGATCAGTACGGCTTTCCAGTGGACACAGTACGAATGTGTGACCGACCGCTGGCGCAATGAAATGGTATCCGACACAGAAGCGGCGGACGATGCCTTGAATGCGCTTCTGACGTCGGCGGACAACGGCGACCGCGACGCCTTTTCCAAAAACTTCACCCCTGAAATACAGGCGGACGCGGGCTTTCAGACCGCGCTGGACGACTTTTTCGCGGCGTATCCCGGCGGTCTTGCCGATCTGGAACGCAAAGGCGGATACGGCGGAGGCGGCGGTTCGTATGATATGGGAACCGCGGTGCTGGATTACCATGTGCAATACGACCTGACAGACGGCGATACATGGTACCGCGTGCATCTTTCGATCTGCTACCGGAATACCGATGAGCCGGACAAGGTGGGCGTTACCGTCTTTACCGTGAGAAATCTCCCGGCGAGTGCGGCATATGAGGAAGAAGTCAGAAATGCGCCCGGAACGGAAGACGGACGGTATATGGTGTGCGATGTGTCAGGCGCCGACGGAAGAGACGTCCGGCTGATCGACGGCAACCCCTTTTTCTGGACGGCTTCCGACACGCCTCCGCTCACAGTGGACGCGCTGCGGGAACTGCTGGCGGCGCATCGCCGCATGGACGACCCGGTACTTACGTCGGCATTGGGCAGTCCCGGCGCGGTCAGCCGATACGCCGATCAACCGGATTATCGCTGTTATTATGCGCTGACCTCCGAAAAAGGTGAGCCGCGTTATGCGGACATTCAGGTGGAAGCGGCTTCGGGCGAAATTTTCGGGGCATTTGTCTGCACGCCGGATGAGACGGATTATGATACACCGCTCTGGAATGAAGAAAACTGAATCCCAAAAAACACCGTCCGGCAAATTCTTCCGGACGGAGAGAAAGAGAGGCAAAACCGCTATGGCAACTGTAATGATTATGGATCACCCGCTGATCCGGCATAAAATTTCCCTGCTGCGTGACAAAACCACAGGAACCAAGGATTTCCGTGTGCTGGTGGAGGAGATCGCGATGCTGATGGGATATGAGGCATTGCGCGACCTGCCCACCGAGATGGTACCCGTCAAAAGCCCCATTGCCGAATCGTTCCAGCCGATGCTCAGCGGCAGGAAACTGGCTGTGGTGCCGATTCTGCGTGCGGGACTGGGGATGGTCAACGGCATTCTGGCGCTGGTGCCGTCCGCGAAGGTGGGACATATCGGTCTGTACCGCGATGAAATAACCCACGAGCCGCATGAATATTACTGCAAGCTGCCCGAAAACATCGACGAACGCGTGGTAGTGCTGCCCGACCCGATGCTGGCGACGGGCGGTTCCGCGATTCAGGCGGTAGATTTTATCAAGGCGAAGGGCTGCACCCACATCAAATTCATGTGCATTATCGCGGCGCCCGAAGGATTGGAGGCACTGTGCAAGGCACATCCGGACATCGATGTTTATGTGGGCAGTCTCGATGAACGTCTCAATGAAAATGCCTACATCGTGCCGGGTCTGGGCGATGCCGGCGACCGCATTTTCGGTACGAAATAGTATTATTATTGATACATAAGGAGAAAAACTATGCTGAGAATCATTGTAGACTCCGGCAGCAGCATCAAGCAGGAGGAAAAAGAGAAGTACGGTGTGGATATCCTGCCGCTGAAAATTCTGTTGGACGACAAGGAATATTATGACGGCATTGATCTGCCGATGGATTTTTTCTATGACAAGCTCATCAATGACGGATTGTTTCCCAAGACGTCGCTGCCGGGACTGGGCTTTGTGGAGAAACAGGTCAGGCGCTATGTGGAGCAGGGCGACGACGTGATCATTCTGCCCATCTCTTCGGGCATTTCCGGCACTTATAATTCGCTGCGGATGCTCTTTGAGGACGAGCGGAAGGTGCGCGTGATTGATACCAAGGTGGCGGTAGGCGGTATCCGCCTGCTGGTGGAAGAAGTCAATAAGTACCGCAATGAAAGTCTCGACGCGATTGAACTCAAACTCAAGCACCTGATTCCGCGTATCCGCATTGTGGCGATTCCCGAAACGCTGGAATATCTCCACCGCGGCGGTCGTCTGAGCCGCACGGCGTATGTGGCGGGCAGTCTGGCGCAGGTCAAGCCGCTCATCGGGTTTGACGCGACAGGTCATGTCAAGTCGGTGGGAAAAGCCATCGGTCTGAGACGCGCCATGCAGATGCTCGCCAACCGTCTGGAAGAAGAGGGCTGCGACACCAATTACAGCATTGTTCCCTCCTACACCTATTCCGACAAGAACCTCAAAGCCCTCATCGCGATGACCGACAAAAAATACCATGCCGCGATGATTGATTTTGACAATCTGGATCCTGCGATTGCCTGTCACTGGGGTCCCAACGCCTTTGGCTATATTTTTGTGGGACGGTAAATTGTTCCGTTCCGGTCAATAAAACCTGCCGCTTTCCCTGTTCCTTACGGACAGAGAGAGCGGCAGGTTTTTTGGAAGGCGGATGTTTGAAGCAAACGGTCAGTTCTCAAAGATACGGTCGATGAAATCCTCGTCGATGCCGTCGTTGGGAATCATGCCATCCTGCATCATGCGCATTTCGTCGTAGAGCCGGGTGGGGTCGATCATGTGGAGCACGTCGTCCACGGTGGAACAATAGCCCTGAATGTATTCCACCCGTTCGTCATCCTCGTCGAGCGAGATCAGCTCGTCGCCCTTTTCGAGCGAAGCCTCTTCGTATTTCGAGATGAACTGCCGCTCGGTAAGGGTATCCATATCGCGGCGCATTTCGGTGAGCGCGTCGCTGATGCCCTCGTTGTAGCTTTCGGGAAAATCGGACGCGTCCACGAGCTCGCTGCACATGGCAAATTGCAGCATACGCTCGGTGATATCGGCAATGGTCAGCTCGGAGATTTTTCTGTCACGGGTATCGTTCATGATTATTCCTCGTCTCCGGTCTGGGACGCCATTTGTTCGGGCGCCGAGACCTTCATCATGTGCAGAATGTTGGCGATAACCTGACGCACGCCGTCGCAGAGCATCAGACGGGCGGCGGTCAGATGTTCATCTTTGTTGCCCAGCACGCGGCAGTCGTGGTAGAATTTGTGATACTTGGCAGCCAGCTCCATGACGTAACGGGTCATGCGGGCAGGTTCGTATTCCTTCGCAGCTGCGATGATTTCATTGGGCAGGCTGGACAGATAGCGGATGAGCTCCACTTCGGAGGGATGGGTGAGCAGATCGAGCCATTCCGCGGGTACTTCGTCGAGGTTGTATTTCTGCGCTTCCTCCCGGCGGAAAATCGAGCAGATACGGGCATGGGCGTACTGCACATAATAGACCGGGTTCTGGGAATCCTCACGCACGGCAAGTCCGAGGTCAAAGTCCATCTGTGTGTTGGCTTCGCGCAGGTTGAAGAAGAAACGCGCCGCGTCGGGCGAAACCTCATCCAGCAGGTCGGCGAGCTGAATCGCCTTGCCGGTGCGCTTGCTCATCTTGACCGGCACGCCGTTGTCCATGAGACGCACCAGCTGCATGAGGACGATGTCCAGTTTGGAGCCGTCGAGACCGATGGCGTCCATCGCGCCCTTCATGCGGGCGACGTGTCCGTGATGGTCGGCGCCCCATACGTCGATGCAGGTGTCGAAGCCGCGCTTCTCGAATTTGTTGCGGTGATAGGCGATATCCGCCGCGAAATAGGTGGGATTGCCGTTGGCGCGGACGAGTACCTCGTCCTTCTCGCCGCCGAATTCGGTGGCTTTGTACCAGATGGCGCCTTCCTTTTCATAGGTCAGACCCTTGTCGGTGAGAATGTCGATGATTTCCTGTACCTCGCCGCTGTTGTGGAGCGTGCTTTCGAGGAACCATGTATCATATTCAATGCGGTATTTGGCGATATCGGACTTCATCTTGGCAATGTTCTTGGGCAGGGCGTAATCCACCAGCGCGGCGCGGCGTTCTTCTTCACTCTTGTCCAAGTAGGCGTCGCCGTGGATGTCGGCAAATTCCTTTGCCAGATCGACGATGTCGCCGCCGTGATAGGAATCTTCCGGCAGTTCCACCGCGTCTTCGCCCTTGAAAATCTGCTGATAGCGGATATCCAGCGACAGACCGAATTTCTGAATCTGGTTGCCCGCGTCGTTGACATAGAATTCGCGTTCCACGTAGTAGCCCGCGTATTCCAGCACGGCTGCGAGGCAGTCACCCAGTGCGCCGCCGCGGGCGTTGCCCATGTGCATGGGACCGGTGGGATTGGCGGAGACGAATTCCACCATCACGCGCCTGCCCTTGCCGTAGTCGGATTTGCCGTAGTCCGCGCCGTCCGCGTGGATGCCCTTGAGGACGTCGCTGAAATAACGGCGGCTGACGAAGAAATTGATGAAGCCGGGACCCGCGACTTCCACGCGGTCAATGTGGGTGCCGGTGAAGTCCATGCGCTGTGTGATAATTTCCGCAATTTTGCGGGGGGGCAAACGGAATGCCTTGGCGGACACCATCGCGACGTTGGAGGCGAAATCGCCGTGCGACGGGTCGGCGGGAGTTTCGATGACGAAGGCAGGCGCGGGGGCGGCGGGAAGTACCTCGTCGGCAACGCCCCGTCCCATGGCTGCCATAATGATTTCTTTGATTTGGGCGTGAATGTCCTGAATGGCGTTTGTCATATGTCTGAATTCATCCTTTCGATGGGAACAAGTTCCATTGTCACGCGGTTGATCTGCGGTTCGCCGTTGATGTGAATCTTCGCCGTATATTCCACGCGTCCGCCCGCTTCACTCAGCGACGACACGGCGCTTTGCAGCGCGAAGCACATGGGAATGCTGCCGTAGGGGGTTTCGTAATCCACCTGATGGGCATATCCCTCGCGCATGACGATGGGGGAGGATTGGCGGCGGCGAATCTGGATTTCGCCCTCCGGAGTGAATTTGAAGACCGTAAATCCGTTGTCCGCGTCGTCGTATTTGAGACGGTGGGTGCCGTCCTGACAGGAGTAGGCGCAGGGGTATTCGGTTTCAACGGTATCGTCGTAATCGTCCGCGTGAATGACGGTGACAATCCGGAGCGTATAGCGATTGTGTTCCATGGACTATTTCTTCTTGGCTGCCCGTTCGATGGCGTAATCGATGATTCTGTCGATCAGCTCGGAATTGCTGATGCCTGACGCCTCGAAGAGCTTGGGGTACATACTGATCTGGGTGAAGCCGGGCAGGGTGTTGGGTTCATTGAGCAGCGGCTCGCCGTCGCTTTTGCGCACGAGGAAATCCACACGCGCCAGACCCGAACAGCCGAGAACCT
>CAMJHU010000095.1 GCA_946405565.1 uncultured Clostridia bacterium | reverse complement strand
GTCTCCGAGCGCGCATACCACATAAGCGGCAATCATGGTGAGAAAGAATGACAGCACATATCGGAGCATCGAAACCAGCGATTCGGTGCCGACAGTATTGCTGCCGTTGGCTGGCTTGGTGTCTTTCGTCGCCGGAGCAGATGTTTTGGGTTCCATAAAGACGTCCTTTCCGTGGTTTGGTTGCCGTGCGTCAGGAGACAGGCGGCAGGATAATCACATACGAAGTGTTCTTCTTATTATACCACAGTGCTGTACGGTTTAACAGTGAAAAATTGTTAAATTTACCAAAAAAATCAGGGTGCAGCAGACAAAAAAAGAGGCGTGAACCGTAGAGCCAAGTTCTACGGTTCACGCCTTATGGTGATATGCGGTAAAAGTGCGGATGGATTGTCAGGAATGACGGAAGGCGGCAATGGCGTCGTTCATCTGATGACAGATACGGCGATCCTTCAAATACTCAATCGCGGTGACGGCTGAGAAGACTGCCAGCACAATGAAACCCATCACGACCGCCGTCCACGGAGAATCGAATCCCATCACCAGCGCGGTGCCGCCTACGATGCACAGTTCCAGCAGCGCAAGCTCCCCCAGCGCTTCCAGCAGGAAGGCAGTGAGACTTTGCTGCCTTCCCCGGAAGAGGTATTGCCTGAGAAGGTATTCGATGAGCAGCGGCAGGCAGCCCACCGCACCCAGCAGGAGCGGGAAAAACATATTCATATAGCGGAAGGTGGCGTCCGGATAAAGGGATGTGCCGATGACGGCGATGCCCAGATTGATAAAGGTGACGATCATGAAATAGGTGGGAATGAGTTTTCTGACAAGATATTGCTTAAAATTCATTGATGTTGCCTCCCAACAGGATTTCGCGCAGGGGCTTGATATACTGGCGGGAGATGACCACGCACTCGCCGCCCGAAAGCTCCGCCATAAACTTGCGTCCGAGGGTGGGACGGATGGTCTGCAGCTTGGTCAGGTGCAGCAGCACCGATTTGGAAATGCGTGCAAACCCCTTTTGTCCCAGCCGGTCCTCGTATTCATAGAGACGTCCCTTGACCTCCCCCACCGCGTCGGACAGATAGACAAAGACCTTTTCGTCCAGCGCCTCAAAATAGAGGATATCGTCGAGCGGCACGCTGAGCGTCTTTCCGTCGATCACCGCCGTGACGCAGTTGCCCACGCTCTCGGCATACGCCTGTAAGTTCCGGATTTCCTGCGTGACCTCGACGCACGCGATGGTCACCTGTTCATCGGCATTGTCGGATACCGGTTGCAGTACGGTTTTCATGAATCGGTCTCCTTTTCGGCGCAGCGGTACGGATTAATAGATGTTCTTGATCGGAGGCGTTCTGACGCCGTCCTCTTTGACGTAAGCGTCGAACCATTCGCGCACCACGTCGTTGGTGATTTCGATGACCTCGCGGCTGTCCCGTTCACCGGTGCCGAGCATACCCGCGAGGACGGGGGAGAAGAGCGGCAGATCGGTGAAATTCATGTGGGCAGTGCCTTCGACAATGACGTTCTTGGCGAGATCGGCGTGTTCCACGGTGTAGAAATTGACATAGGCATGAGCGTCCTCTTCGGAGGGCTTGTAATTGTTGTTGTAGTGATCCATTGCCATGACGTTGAGCAGAGGCTTGGGGTAGGCGTCGGTGTTGAACTGATAGATGCCGTTTTCCACGCCGGTATAGTCGCCCAGGAAGGTGCCGTCGAGTACGATGACCGCGTCGATTTCCTCACGCTGTCTGCCGAGTGCCTCCGCGGTAGCGCCGCCCATGGAGTGACCGTAGGCGCCGATGTGTTCGAGGTCGATCATCCTGAAGATTTCGTCCGTGCCTTCGGCGCAGTTCTTCTCGATGGTGTCTAGGACGAAATTCGCGTCGCCCATGCGGACTTCCATCCACTTCCGGGTGAGGGCGTATTCGTCCTCCAGGGAAGATGAATACACGCCGTTGGTCGCGTCAATGGCTTCCTGAATGAAGCCGGAGTTGACAATTTTGGTGGTGCCGTCGGCTTCTTCGGTGAAGAACGCCTGATAGGTGTGGCTGAGGCTGCACACCACATAGCCGTTGGAAACCAGTTCCGCGTAAGAGGAGTAGTTGGACTTTTCAAAGCCGAAGGCGCCGTGCGAGAAGAGAATCAGCGGGAACTTGTCGCCTTCCTTGGCTTCGGCGGGATAGTAGAAGGTCACGGTAACGTTGCGCTTGTCGCCGGAATCGTCAAGGGTTTCGACGCGGCTTTCGTCGGTCCAGGTGTAGACCTTATTGGCGATGGTATAGCTGCCGGTGGTTTTGGGGTCTTTGTAGGGCGGGAAGATCAGCATGGGAACCATCACGAAAAGCCAGAGCAGACACTTGCCGATGGCGCGTCCGATCACGCCGCCGTTCTTGAAGGGTTTCTCGTCTTTTTTGCGGGTATAGCGGATCACCCCGAGAATACCGAGTGCGATGAGCGCCACCATGAAGACCAGCAGAAAGAACCACTGGAATCCCATGCCGCGGGGAGAAACCAGATAATAGGCGCCGATGGCGGCTGCCTGAATCAGCCACAGTACGCGGTATTCCAGCCGCATACGGTTCTTCTTGATCAGGCTGTACACCATGAAGCCCAATTCCGACAACAGCATAACGAGTAAAAACTTTCCTACCATAAGAGAAAACCTGCCTTTCAAAGTGTTTGTAGTGGGGGGATTGCTTTGCGTTTTCGATGGGTTTATTGTATCATGCCCGCTGCGATTTGGCAACCCTTTGGGGGATAAGCTGGCAGATCGGCAGGTAAGTTGGCAGCGCATAAAAAACACGTCCTGACGGAATGTGATATGCTCCCTATATAGAAGACAATGAACCATAAAAAAATCATTGTCAGATATATAGGGAGCATATCCTTGGCGCTTGGCGCTTTTTCTTTTTCTCTTTATTTATGCCTCTTCGCTGGTTACCAGCTTGATCTCGGGCTGTATCTCCGCTTCATCAGCCCCCTGGTGATCGCGCTTACTGTAAGCCTTGATCATCCTCAGCGCCCAGTCACGTCCCACCATGCACACCCGGGACGTATAAATGGCATTGACCACCTCGGAAAACCGCTTCTCAATACTCGCGTAAATCTTCGGATCAATCACAATGGAACGCGTGTTGCCGTCGTCACAGAAGAAAATCAGCGCGTTTTTATCATCACGGCGCTCATAATAGATATTCACCACGCCGATTCCGTCAAACTGCTTGACAAAAATATCAAAATAAACAAATTTCGCGATTTCAATCACGCCGTCATTCAGACCGAACTCCGCGATCTTGATCTTTTCCATCAGCTCGTTGACCGTCGTCACCACGCGGATGCCATACCCCGGCGCCTTGAAATTATCCTCAATCGCGCTCCGGATGGCTTCATAGTCAAAGGTCTTGAGTTCCTCCTGCGAGGTGATGGGACGGAAATAGATCATCATGCGCTTTTCCATGTCGTGATAGGCGATGCGGGACACCACCTGAATCTCCTGTCCGCAGTTCGGGCAGGTCTCATGGAACAACTCGCCGGTCAGCACCTTTGCCTTATAGGAAGGGTCATTCTGGACGTTGATAATGGCGGGACGCACTACCTCAATCGGCGTGCCGCACTGAGGGCATTTTATCGTGTACTTTTTGTTCTCCATTGCAGATGAGACACATCCTTTCTTCAAGATTATAGCATAGAGAGATGAAAAATGGAACAGGTATTTATAAATTTTTTAGTGATTTTTTCGTTTCTTTTTGGTTTTTCCACCCTTGTTCAAAAAAAACGGGTTGAATTTGCCGCGTCTGACGGTTACAATAAAAGCAGAAGGATTTCCTGATGAAATGAAAGGAGGTGCCATCGCCATTGAACGACGCAAAGGTCCGCATCAAATCGCACAATATGGAACAGCTTGCTCGATATCGCGAGCATCTCCGCGCCCATCCCCGTCTGACCTATCTCTTCGTGGAGCTGACCGATCGCTGCAACCTCCGCTGTCTCCACTGCGGGAGCCAATGCGAACCCCGTCACGGCACCTTTCTGGATACGGAACTGCTGCTGCGCACACTGGAACAGGTCGCCGAGGATTTTGAACCCGGCTCCGTCATGATCTGTCTGACCGGCGGGGAACCGCTGCTCCATCCCGATTTTGACCGCATTGCCGCCCGTATTCACGCGCTGGGCTTCCCGTGGGGGATGACCAGCAACGGCACGCTGATTGACGGCGCCTGCGCCGCGCGGCTCCGTGCCAACGGCATCGGCTCCCTCACCCTCAGTCTCGACGGACTGCGCGATTCCCATGACGCGCTGCGTCAGGTGCCGGGTAGCTTTGACCGTACCATAGCGGCTGTCGGAGCACTTCATGCCGCTTCGATTCCCGTACAGATCACCACCGTGCTGCACAAAGAGAATTTCGCCGAGCGGGAAGCGCTGTATGAATTTCTCTGCACACTGCACATTGCCTCATGGCGTGTGATCAACCTTGAACCCATCGGGCGCGCGCTTTCGCATCCGGAACTGCTGCTCTCCCGCGAGGAATTCACCGGGCTGCTGGACTTCATCCGCGCCAGACGTTTCGACCCCGCCACGCCGATGGACGTGCGTTTCGGCTGTTCCCACTATCTTTCCTATGAATATGAACACGAGGTGCGGGACAATTATTTTTTGTGCGGTTCGGGACTGTATGTCGCGAGTATTCTGTGCAGTGGTGAAATATACTCCTGTCTCGATATTGAACGCCGTCCGGAACTGGTGCAGGGACATATTGCCCGCGACCGGTTTTCGGAGGTCTGGCGGAATAAATTCCAAGCCTTCCGCGCTGACCGGAGCCAAAGCTGCGCCGAGTGCCGCCGATGCACCGAACGGACGTTCTGCGGCGGAGACGCGGCGCATACATGGGATTATGAACGGAACAAACCTTTATTTTGCTTTTTGAGAAAGGATGATTGTTATGATATTCGGGAATAACCGTCGCGGCCGCTGCGAAAATTGCGGCAAGCCGGTGAGCTGGGATCAGCCGCGCTGTACCGCCTGCGGCACCGTCAACCGCGGGGGAGACTGGGTGGAACCCGATCGCAGCCGGCAGTGCGGCAACTGTCACGCCGGTCTCGAGCCGGATGACAAGTACTGCCGTATCTGCGGCACCAAAGCCGGGGAAGGCGCCTTTGAACCCTATCAGAACCTCATGCAGTGCATTTACGGTCCCATGCCGGTGCCGCGTACCCATACCTGTACCAAGTGCGGCTTTTCATGGCAGACCACGCTCATGATTGACCGTCAGAAATACTGTCCCCAATGCGGCAGCCCCGCCACGGTTTCGGATGACAGGCTGGGCGGGATGTATATGGGTTCCGAAGAGAATACGGACGGCAACTGACCGCCCGGAAAAGGAGGGTTCTTCCTATGCCGCAGGATCATGTGGACGCCTTCACGGGAGGCGTGCGTCCCGACGGACTGAAAAACAAAAGCGATATCAAGGTGCTGGTGTGTTTTCTGCTCAGTCATTGCAGCCAGCCCCTTACCCAAAAAGACCTCACCGACATCTTTCTCGAATGGGGGCTTGCCAATTACTTTGAGGCAGCCGACGCGATTTCCTCGCTGCTCCGGCACGAAAATGTCACCGAGCAACCGGAAGACGGCGCATTAACCATCACCGACAAGGGCAAATTCATCGCCAACACGCTCTATGACGGACTGCCCGTCACGGTGCGGGAAAAATCCCTCGAGGCGATAGAGCAGCTCCTCACCCGCAAACACATCAACAAATACAACAAAACCCGCATCGAGGCTTGCGACAAGGGCTATACCGTCACCTGCACCGTCAACGACGGCACCATGGATACCATGAGCGTGAAGGTATATGTCCCCACCTTTAATTATGCCACCGTCGTGCGCGACCGTTTTCTTCAGGACCCCGAAACGCTTTATCGGGCGGTCATGGCGCAGCTCACCGATACCCCTGAAATTGCCCCCAAACCTATGCGACAGCCTTGAGAAAATGGCAATCCCCCGGCTGCCTGTGATAATCTGTCACGGCATCCGGGGGATGATTGTCTTCTTCTCTGAGGGAGTGGTAAGTAAAAAAATCACTGACCACTCTCGGATTTGTCGCCGCAGGGACGGGCGGTGAGATACTCGATGGTCCGCTCAATGGACGTCCGTGCTTCCGGTGCCAGCGGTTTGCCCGCGTTCTTATAGTCAAAGGCGTCGCGGAAGGCGGCAATATCATTTTGCAGGCTGTCGGCATACCGGCGGGTCAGGTTGCGGGTGATCTCCACAAAGCGGTCATATTCCCGTCCCAGCGGTTTTTTGCCGTTCTGCACCAGCATACGGTAATGCGACAGGCAGATATAGGGCTGTCCTTCGTACAGCCGACGGAACTCCGCGTCGTCGCGATAGCTCAGACAGATGGTTTCGATATAGCGCGTCAGATGCGGCTCGATGTATTCGCACACAAAGCAGCTGTTTTCCAGCGTCTGAATGGCTTCCAGCGTCTTCTTGTCGGGCTTTTTGGCAAGCAGCTTTTCCCGCACGTCGATCAGATGGCTCTCCAGCGTGAGCGCCACCGGCAGACGCGCCCGTCCCGAAGTCAGCATCATGCCGTAATGCCGCTCGCAAAAACCCGCGCGGTTGGTTTCAATGCGGATATCCGGCTCCATCATCGCGGGACCGGTGATGTAGTCGATATACTTGGCTTCAATGATATTCCGCATACGGCAGATGGGACAGCCGTCGTTGACTTCAAATATTTCGTTGACCGGTATGGTGCAGATGTTTTCTTTCACATTGTTTCCGTCCTTTCTATTGATTGGCTTTATTCACTAACCACTTCCCACTTCCCACTCCCCACTTCCCACTTCCCACTATTACAGCCGCCGAATCATCGCTAAAAACTCGTCAATATATTCATCGGTCTGGGGACGGTTATCCAGCATAATCGCGATCAGCGCAAAGGTGCGCCGGTCGTCGCCGATACCGAATTGCAGCGCAATCTCCACGTCGCGGCTGGCAACCGTGGCGGCACATTTACAGTTAACATAAATGGGTCCTTTCCGGCTCTGGAATGCCTCCCAGCTGGGGTGCCGTCCGTCACAGAGTGCTGTCAGACGGGCTTCAATGGTAGCCCCCTCGTCCCCGTAAAAC
>CAMJHU010000094.1 GCA_946405565.1 uncultured Clostridia bacterium | reverse complement strand
TGCGTCAGGCAGTCCGGGATAATACACCTTTTTGACCGCCTTGTGATGGAGCATATGGTCAGCGGCTGTTTCGGCATTATACACATGACGGTCAAGACGAACGCCCAGCGTCTTGATACCTCTGATGAGCAGGAAGGAATCAAAAGGCCCAAGGACGCCGCCGGTGGCGTTTTGGAGGAACGCAAGGCGCTGTGCCAAAGCGTCATCATTGACCACCGCCAGACCGGCCACAACGTCACTGTGGCCTCCCAGATATTTGGTGGCACTGTGTAAAACAATGTCAATGCCAAACTCAATCGGTCTTTGCAGATACGGCGTCATAAAGGTATTGTCCACGATGGACAAAATACTGTGCTTTTTGGCAATGGCTGCCACGCCTGCCAGATCAGTCACTGTGAGCAGAGGGTTGGCAGGGCTTTCCACCAGAATCGCTTTGACGTCGGGCGTGATCTTGCTTTCCAGCGTGGCAAGGTCGGTGGTATCCTCAATAGAATAACCGATCCGGAATTTCTGAAAAACCTTATCCAACACGCGGAATGTACCGCCGTACACATTGCTCGAAATCAGTACTTTGTCACCTGCTTTCAGCAGACTCAGCACCGTGGTAATGGCAGCCATGCCTGATGCAAAAGCAAATCCCGCTTTACCGCCTTCCAGTTCCGCAATCAACGCTTCGAGTGCCGCGCGTGTCGGATTGCCTGTGCGGGAATATTCCCAGCCGCTGTTCTGTCCCAGACCGCTCTGCTCATAGGTGGAGGTCTGATAAATCGGCACGTTGACCGCGCCTGTCTGTTTGTCGCCGTAAATTCCTCCGTGAATCAGAGCGGATTCTATCTTTTTATAATGATTAGACATCATTCATATCTCCTTGCTGTTACTGTAAAAATCATCAATCTTCTACTGCGTTTTTTGAGCCGAAACTCTGACAATGTTTGATTCCGTCCGGGGAGACGGAACATCGTCCGTACACCTTGCGGTCGTCGCCAATGGGACATACCGCCGTACAAACGCCGCATGGATAACGAAATTCATTTTTCAGCTTTTGATGATATGCCGCGCATTTGAATTGATCCATTTCGGCAATCTCTTTACCGCTTTTGGGTGTGAACGCCTGCATGGGGCAGTTCTTCGCGCAAAGACCGCATTGTATGCAAAGATTTTTTTTCACCATTGGGTCCGGCGTGATCTCCGCGTCAGTGATCACAGACACCAGACGGATTCTTGGGCCGTATTCTTTTGTCAGCAGCGTGTGATTCATTCCTATCGTACCCAGACCGGCGTATTTTCCTGCTATTACATGTGAGAAAGCAGCTTCCGGCTTTTTGACCAAAACGGAAATGTCGCCGTAGCAGTCGCGCGGGAAAAAGTGAGCGCGAAAGCCATGCCGGTTCAGAAAGTTGGCAAGCCGATAGGCTGATTCGTCCAGCATTCGATTGGTAGTGTTGTATAGTTCGGAGTAAACCACAGAGGGAGTTGTTTCAATCATGGGCAAATAAATCTGCACAGCAAGGACAATCACCGTCTTGCTCCATGGCCAGATTGTCTGGGGATAATAGGCAGGGTTGATTTCATCAAATTCGCTCCATCGTTCCACATTCGCAAATCCGATCAGATTCATGCCTAATTTGATTGCCTCGCGCTTTATTTTCTTTTTTAAATCAGATTTTGTCGCTGCGTCCATCGTTTTTCACCTGCCCTTTCTTTTGGGAAAAATTATATATTTTTCAACGCGTTATCAATTTCCGCAATAATATCCTCTGTGTCTTCCAATCCGATGGAGAATCGAAGCTGCCCGTATGTGATGCCAACCTCGTCAAGCTGTTCTTTGCTGAATGAACGGTGAGAGGTTTTGGCGGCGTAAGAAACGGTTGTTGCTGTACCCGCCAGACTTGGCACATATTTGATTGTAGGCAGAGAAGCGATGACAGTCGATGCTTCTCTTTCGCCGCCTTTCAGATTGACGCTGATCATACCGCCAAACAGACCCTTGCTGAATTGTGCGGTAGCCCGTTCATGGTCAGGGGAAGAAAGCAGTCCGGGATAAAAGACCTTTTCGATTTTACTGTGACCTTCCAGAAATTCCGCCACCTTCAACGCGTTATGTGAGTGCTGCTTGACACGCAGTTCCAGCGTGCGAAGGCTTCTTGCCAGAAGCCAGCTGTCATTGGCTCCGAGTATCGCTCCGTAAGTTACGAGCTTCCCACGAATTTTATCTATCACACTTGTACTGCCAATGGCAGCACCCGCTACAATATCGCTGTGACCGCCGAGGTATTTTGTCGCACTGTAAAGTACCACATCGGCGTCCAGTGTCAATGGTTTTGCAACAACTGACGTTGCAAAAGTGTTGTCGATAAAGAAAAGTAATCCATGACGTCTGGCAATTTGTGACAGACGCGGAATATCGGGCACTGCCATTAATGGATTGCAAATGGTTTCCGTATAAAGCAATTTCGTGTTTGGTCTGATGTATTTCTCGATATCCTCTGCGTTAAAATCAACAAAGGTTACATCAATGCCGAATCGTTTCAGTTCGTTTTGAAAAAATCCGTGGACGCCGCCATAAAGTACGGGAGAAGAAAGAATGTGATCACCAGGACTGACCACAGAAAGCACACTGATGACAATGGCAGACATTCCCGATGAAAATACCAAAGCGTCTTCACCTTCATCGGCGGAAGCCAGTATTTCACTGACCGCATCACTGTTTGGATGTCTGATTCTTGAATAAATATAGCCTTCCGCTTCGTGATCGTAGATTGCATCTACCGACGGCACATCGTCAAAGGCAAATACGGATGTGTTATAAATGGGCAGTACCTCCGGAATAGATTGATACGATGCCATTTTCTTATAATACTGTCCGTCACCGTTGTGTATAAGACGGGTGGATAATGCTTTATCGTTCATGTGTAATACCAATCTCCTTTTGAATAAAGCCTATAAAATATATATGTTTATGGTATATTTTATTCTTTTTATCTTGATCTGTCTAATAGTTATTTTTTATTGCTCGATATCAATTTTTCCAATATGCAACATCTATTGTGTCCCACCTTGTCTAATTTGATAGTATATGCAGCACATACCTCACATGAAGTTCCGTAGCTATACGCAGCGCACCTTCATCTGGAGTCAGTGAAGAGGCGTGCAGCGGAAGTCTTGAATTGACCTGTTCATTTGCCGCGCCAACATGAACATAAACCCCCTTTTCATATCTGAGATATTCTGCAAAGTCATCCGAACCGAAATCCTTGGACTGATTCTGATAGACATGTTCCGCTCCCAACAGTTCTGACGAAACGGCAACTGCTTCCTTAAATGCGTCCGAGTCGTTGACAAGAGCCGGTGTGAAGTTTTCAAAATACACTTCTGCCTGTGCGCCGCTGCTTTGGGCAACACTTTTGGCAGTCTGCGTTATTTTTTCAATCAACCGTGCCCTGACTTCCTCTGAAAATGCCCGCAATGATCCCTCTAATACTGCCTCCCCGGCCATAATATTGTAACTGCTGCCCGCCTGAAGTTTCCCCACGCCAACCAATGCGTTTTCCAATGGACTGAGTACCGTCGCTGGCAAACCAGGCAGCTTTAACGCGATTTCCGCCGCAGCGGTCAGCGCATTGATACCAAGGTGCGGTTTAGTGATGTGTGATGCTTTTCCAGTGACCGCGATTTTAAAATAATCACAAGACGCCATATCGGCGCCGTTATTGATTGCCACGCTCCCCACAGGAAAAAACGGTGTGATATGCACACCAAAGGCACGGTCATATCCGCGCGTCAATCCTATCTGCGCAAAATGCTGCGAACCGTGTCCGAATTCCTCCGCGTGTTGAAAAGCCAGAAAAATGGTTCCATAAAAGATATCCCTGATTTCAGAGAGTGATTTGGCAGCACCCAGTAATGCCGCTGTATGGAAATCGTGACCGCAGGCGTGCATGACGCCCTGCGTTTTAGAGGCATAATCCAGTCCTGTTTCTTCCTGCATAGGAAGCGCATCAATATCCGCACGCAGCAGCACGCACTTTCCATCGGATTTTCCGTCAATACGTGCCCATGTGCCGGTTTTATCGACGTTGCGATAGAGAATTCCGAAGCGTTCCAGTTCACAGCGAATAAAAGCCGCTGTAGCGTATTCCTGTCCGCTGAGTTCGGGATGGGAATGCAGATACCGCCGTGTATCCCGTATATATTCCTCATCAACTTTGTATGAAAAATCTGACATTCTCATAAACTCCTCTCAAATAGCGTAAAATGCGCTGAACTTTACGAAGCGCAGCGCATTTTCAATGAATCAGTGTGTATTTTTTCGGACAATCCAATTGCCTGTCACCTGCAACAGCGTGACTATGGCAACAATCATAATCACTGTCACCCAAGTTACGTCCTCTTGAAAACGGTTGTGACCGTAACGAATAGCAAAATCTCCCAATCCTCCTGCTCCTACCGCGCCGGCCATGGCAGTCAGTCCTATGAGATTGATGACTGTCAGGGTAGTAGCGCGTGCGATGGAACCAATTCCTTCCCGAAGATACACTTTGAAAATAATCGCACCGGAACTCAGACCGATAGCCTGTGCCGCTTCAATGACACCGTTATCCACTTCCGCCAGTGCGGATTCTATCTGGCGTGAGAAAAAAGGAACTGTACCGAAAATCAGTGGAACAATAGCCCCCTGCACGCCAATGCCCGTGCCGACAATGGCTCGCGTCAGCGGAAGCATCAGTGTGAGCAGAATGATGAAAGGGATCGAGCGGAAAACGTTGATCGATTTGTCGATTACCTGATAAATGACGGCATTCGACAAAATGCCCTCCCTCTTGGTTATAGTCAGAATCACGCCGAAAAACAGCCCGAGAAAGAAGGCGATGATGCCGGATAACGCTACCATGACGAAGGTATCGAGCAATGCCTGCCAAAGTTCATCGGGTTTGGACATGACATTGGGAATCAGATTTTCAAGTATGCCGTGCATCTTTTCAACACCTCCGTTTTTACGTTCTTTTCCTCAAAATATCGGATTGCGTTATTCACACCTTCTTCAGAACCTCTGAGAATACCGACAGTGCCGCCGATCGGCGCATGATCCACAATTTCAAGATTGCTGAAAAGGATGTTGAATGTCACGTCAAACCGCTTGCTGACTTCGGAAATCAAAGGCTCGGAAACATCTGCCTGCAAATATTTGATACGAAGCAGCACGTCTCCTCTTTGAAGCGCCACCACGGGAGAATCGTCTTCCATCAGTTCAAATACCGAAGATAACATGGAGGTAGTGCTGATAAAATCTTTTGTAATCTGTTTTTGCGGACTGGCAAAAATATCATACACGTTCCCTTCTTCCACTACCTCTCCGTTTTCCATCACCGCTACCCTGTGGCAGATTCGTTTGATCACCGCCATCTCATGTGTAATAATGACAACGGTGATTCCCAGCTCTTTGTTAAGCTTGTTGAGCAGACTTAAGATGGATTTGGTGGTTTGAGGGTCAAGCGCGCTGGTTGCTTCATCGCACAGCAGCACCTTCGGCTCGTTGGCCAGCGCACGGGCGATGGCTACCCGCTGCTTTTGCCCGCCGGAAAGCTGTGAAGGATAAGCCTTTGCCTTATCACTGAGATCAACGTAGGCAAGAAGCTCTTTCACGCGGGAGGCGATCTCTTCCCGGGTCTTGCCGCAGCCTTCCAGCGGAAGCGCGATATTCTGTTCCACCGTTCTGGACGCCATCAGGTTGAACTGCTGAAAAATCATTCCGATTTTTTTCCGTTCCTTACGAAGCGCGCCGGCAGACAAGGCAGTCAGTTCTGTACCGTCAACATATACCTTGCCTGCTGTAGGACGTTCCAAAAGGTTGATGCACCTGACAAGTGTAGATTTTCCGGCTCCGGAATAACCGATTATGCCGTAAATCTCACCTTTGTCAATCCGAAGGGACACATCCCTGACTGCCTCAACGGTATTGTCTTTTGCGTGAAATGTCTTGCTGATATTTTCAAGCAATATCATTCATATCGAATCCCCTTGTATCCAAATAAATTACTCCCATGCAGGAACATAAATCCCCTCAAACTCCGTCTGATAGAGCTGCTTGGTTCTGTCGGTCTGATAGGCTTTCACAATTTCTTTGTAAAGCTCGTTATCCTTATCTTCTGTTCTTGCCACGATGACATTGATGTAGCCGTGAATCACATCCGGATCATAAGCGTTGATATCATCGGCAAAGATCACATCGCTCTTTTTAAGGCCCGCGTCTCTGGAATAACCGCCATTGACAAGCGCCGCTGCCACATCAGGCAGAAGAGAGGCGGTCTGGGAAGCGTCGACCTCCACGATTTCAATCTTCTTGGGATTCTCGGTAATGCTGGACTTGGTTACACTGTCGCCGGTGTCATCGAATTTAATCAGTCCCGCAGCCTGCAAGACCGACAGAGCGCGTCTTTCATTGATGGCGTCATTGGGAACGGCGATTTTGTCGCCTTCCTTCAGTTCGTCAATGGAGCTGATCTTCTTGGAATACAGATTGAGTGCCGTAATGAGCGTGTCTCCGATGGCATCAATTTGGTAACCAAAAGTTTCCTTTTCGTTATTCAGATAATTGTAATGCTGGAAGGAATTGAGATCAATTTCACCGTTGGCCAGCGCGGCATTTGGCTGGGTATAATCGCTGAAAACGACATATTCAATGTTGACGTCTTTTTCTTTGAATTCTTCCACGATCGGATCCCACAGTATTTTGCTTGTATCGTCGGAAAGTCCGAGCTTTACCGTTACGATTTCTTTTTTTGCTTCATCGGCAGCAGACGAAACGTTGCCGGAACTGTCCGAGCAGCCAACGAGACCAGCGGATAAGATGATAACGGCGGACAGCGCCAGAGAGAGAATTTTGTTTTTCATTTTAGTTCACCATACAGTCGGTTTTTCCCGACTTCCTTTCATTTGTGATAGATTGACTCAAAAAAATAAGAAGCCATTTGACAGCGGCTTCCTATACTGTGATGATGCAGAGAAAAACATTGTGACAAAAGCGTCACATTCGTTTCATACAACATTCCACAACAGAGCAAGCCCTGAGCCGCATCATTTGCGAACACATATTGCTACATAAAACATTTCTTGTCATGACTTGCTTACCTCCTTCAGATGTT
>CAMJHU010000093.1 GCA_946405565.1 uncultured Clostridia bacterium | reverse complement strand
CACCGTGAACTTGATGACGGTATCCTTGGTGAGCTTGGTGCCGTAGGACGGCTCCTGCGAGATAATGGTACCCTCCGGCTTGTTGCTGTCAACCATCGTCGGGTCGGCTACCGTAAAGCCAAGTGATGTGAGCTTGCTCTTGGCGGTCACATAGGGGGTGTTGATATAGTTGTCGATCTTGCTGTCCTTGGTCTTGGGTCCCTGACTGTAATACACCTCCACCACGTCGCCGACATTCACCTCTGACTGCGGCTGCGGGTTGGTGTTGCACACGATATCCGCCGGTACGTTGTCATCATATACCGGCATTTCCACATAGCTCAGTCCCAGCTGGGTGAGAAGCTGCGTGTATTCCGAGAACGTCCGGTTCTTGTAATCCGGCACCATCAGGCGTTCGGGACCTTTGCTGACATACAGTGTCACCTTGGCGGTGGAATAGACCGTCTTGCCCGGCTTGGGCGACTGCTCCATGACCACGCCCTCGGCATATTCGCTGCTGAACTTGACCTCCGGGAAAAATTCGTAATCGTATTTCTTGCTTTCGATAATATCGTTATAGACCTGACCCACGAAGTTGGGCAGTTCGGTCTGTTCACTGGTGTTTTTCTTAAAGATGCCGCTGGCGTCCGCAAACAGTATCGCGAAAACCAGCGCTACCAGCACAAACGCCGTCGCGATGCCTGCCATGACCGGAATGACCGGGCTGCGGTATTCTTCTTCTTCCGTATCGGCTGCCTGTGCCGCCTTGCGGTACTTGATATTATCCTCCGCCACATAGCGGTAGTCAAATTTAATGCTGGGGTTGCGCTTGAAATTCTCGATATCCTGGAGCATTTCCGCCGCGCTCTGATACCGCTTGGCGGGATCCTTCTGCATCGCCTGAATGGTAATCTCTTCCAGTCCGATGGGAATATTGGGATTGATCTGGCGCGGCATCTTTGGATCCGCCTGAAGCTGCATGACCGCTACCGATACGGCGCTGCTCGCGTCGAAGGGCAGCTGCCCGGTCAGCATTTCGTACAGCATGACGCCCACGGAATACAGGTCGGCACGCGCGTCGGTGTGCCCGCCCCGCGCCTGCTCCGGCGCAATGTAATGCACCGAGCCGATGGCTTTGTCGGTGATGGTGCTGGTACGGCTGGTCGATAGACGGGCAATGCCGAAGTCCGTCACCTTGATCTGACCGTTGGGCAGCAGCATGATATTCTGGGGCTTGATGTCGCGGTGGACAATGCCCTTGGAATGCGCCTGCATGAGCGCACGGAGAATCTGGGTGGTAAAATGCACCGCTTCCTTAATGCGGATCACACCCTGCTGCTCGATGTAATCCTTGAGGGAGATGCCGTCAATATACTCCATCACGATATACTGCAGCGTGGGCGTGTTGCACACATCGAGAATTTTGACGATGTTGGGATGATTGAGCAGCGCGATGGCGCGGGATTCGTTGCGGAACCGGCGGCAGAATTCCTCGTTGTCGAGATACTCCTCCCGCAGAATCTTGACCGCTACCACCGAGCCGGTGTCAAAATCCTTGGCTTTATATACCACTGCCATGCCGCCGTTGCCGACCTCTTCGAGAATCTCGTAACGACCGTCCAATACCCTGCCTATATATCTTTCCATATTATCACAACTCCTTACTGCCGCCGTCAGAGGAACCCGTCCGGGCGGCTGTCGAAAAATTCGTCAGCAGTAAATCGCCACCGCGGTGATGTTATCCACGCCGCCGCTGTAATTGGCGGTGTCAATCAGCTTGTTGACAGCCTGATCGCCGTCGTTGCCGCTGAGTATGCGGCGCATCTGATCTTCATCGGCATAATTGGATAAACCGTCACTGCATATCAAAAGAATATCGCCCTTGTTGAACGGGCATTCGCAATAGTCAATATCGAGTTTGGGTTTGACCCCCAGCGCGCGGGTAATGAGGTTCCTGCGGGGATGACGGCGGGCTTCCGCCTGCGTGAGTTCGCCGCGGTTCACCATGACCTGCACCACCGAATGATCGGTGGTGAGCTGCATGATCCGTTCTCCCGTCACCAGATAGGCGCGGCTGTCGCCCGCGTGGGCGATATAGGCGGTATGTCCGCATACCACCACCACCACCACGGTCGTACCCATGCCGCGCAGCGACAAATCTTCCTGCGCCTCAATGTAAACTTTTATGTTGGCGGACGCGATGGAGCGTCCCACCATGTCGCGGATTTCGCTGCCGGTCATGCCGCTGAGATAATTCTTGCGCAGCTGATCGGCTATTTCCTCCACGGCGGTGTTGCTCGCGACGTTGCCGCCGTTGGCGCCGCCCATGCCGTCACAGACAATCGCCCACGCGTTGCCGTCCTCAAACATACCGTGCATTTCCGCGTCCTGATTGGCGCTTCTGACCAATCCCTTATCCGTCCTGCTGAACAGTTCCATCGGATCCCTCCTTCTGCTTGCGGCGGAGCTGACCGCACGACGCGTTGATATCCGCGCCCAACGTTCTTCTGACAGTGGCGGTAATGCCGCTGTCCTCCAATATCTTGATAAATCGCTGAATCTGTCCCGGCGATGAACGCTCAAAGCCGTTGCCCTTCACCGTGTTGACCGGAATGAGGTTGACATGACACAGCATTCCCTTTAATTTTCCCGCCAGTTCGCGTGCGCATTCGTCGGTATCGTTTTTATTCTTAATGAGGGAATATTCAAAGGAAATCCGGCGGTGGGTTGCCTCGGCATAGGCGCGGCAGGCTTCCAGCAGTTCATCCACGCCCCAGCGGCGGTTGATGGGCATCATTTCACTCCGCAGCGCGTCATTGGGCGCATGGAGCGACACCGACAGCGTAAACTGCGGCCGCCGTTCAATCAGCTCGTAAATGCGGCTGACAATGCCGCAGGTAGACAGCGATATGTGCCGCATACCGATTCCCACGCCATCCACATCCGACACCAGTTCGAGAAACCGCATTACGTTGTCGTAATTGTCCAGCGGTTCGCCCATGCCCATCAGCACGATGTTGGAAATGCGGATGCCGTTGTCCCGCTGGGCGGTGGTGATCTGCGAAAGCATTTCCGACGGACGGAGATTGCGCGCCAGTCCGCCCATGCCGGTGGCACAGAACGCACACCCCATACGGCAGCCTGCCTGCGTGGAAATGCAGATGGTCCAGCCGTGATGATAGTGCATCAGCACGCTCTCGATATACTCTCCGTCGTGGAGGCGGAACAGATATTTAACGGTATCATCATACGCCGAAACCAGCTTTTTTTCAATGGTTACGCCGAAGATGTAATATTTTTGTAACAGAGCTTCCCGCAGTGATTTGGAAAGATTGGTCATTTCGTCAAAGGATTCCGCGCCCTTGGCATGAAGCCATTGATACACCTGATCGGCACGGAACCGGGGCAGTCCCTCCGCCAGAAAGCGCTCGGTCAGTTCCGGCTTGGTCATGCTCCGGATGTCGATTCTGTCTGTGGATTCCGAAATCAGTTTGTTCTCCTCCTGACTGTCGCAATAAAAAAGCCGTCGGTATCCGCCGTCTGCGGGAACACCGTGAGCATATGCGCCGGCTCCTGTATCAGCCGTTTCCAGCCGGAAGGCAGCGTCATGGCGCAGGGTTCAAAATCCGGGTGGTTTGCAAGGAACCGTTCCACCACGTCGCCGTTTTCGGCGGGACGGAGCGTACAGGTGGAATACACCAGCCGTCCGCCCGGCTTTACCAGACGCGCCGCGTGGGTGAGAATGTCGTATTGCAGCGCGGGCAGTTCTTCGATTTCACTCCAAGGCTTGCGTTTGATATCCGGCTTGCGGCGGATAATGCCCAGCCCCGAACAGGGTACGTCGCACAGCACCAGATCGGCACAGCCCGCGTCCCCGTCGTCTGACAGCGCGTCCCGCACGGTGGGCTGGATGCAATCCAGCCCCAGCCGTTCCGCTCCTTCCGCGATCAGCGCGACGCGGTGGGGGTGAATGTCGCAGGAGATCACCTTTCCCACATTGCCCATGCGTTCGGCTATCGTAAAACTCTTGCCGCCGGGCGCGGCGCATACGTCGTACACCGTATCGCCGGGCGAAGGGGCTGCCAGCAGACAGCAAAGCTGGGAGGAACCGTCCTGCACATGGAATTCTCCCCTGAGATACGGGGGCGTCTCCTGAATCGCGCCGGTGTGGGAAAGCAGCAGACAGTCGGGCAGAACCGCCGACGGTTCCGTATTCACGCCGCATTCCGCCAATGCGCGCTGTAATGTTTCGGTGGAAACACGGGTGGTATTAACCCGCGCGAAGAGCGGCGGACGTTCGGTCAGACGCGACAGGATTCCCTCACAGAGCGCGTCTCCGTAAGCCTCCCGCCACAACTTCACCAGCCACAGCGGACACGAATAGGTTACACTCCGGTAACGGTCGGGCTGCCTGTGCGGGTCGGGCAGTTTTACCTGCTTCCCGTCGCGGATATAATGCCGCAGCAGTCCATTGATAAAACCGGTCGCGCGGAACAGCTTCAGCTTTTTGGCAAGATTGACACTCTCATTGACCGCCGCCGCGTCGGGCGTGTCAAGAAAGGCCATCTGATACACAGCCATGCGCAGCAGACAGCGCACGGCGGGCTCGATTTTTCCCCCGCCGCCGTTTCTGACATAGCTGCCTATCACATGGTCGAGGTATTCCTCATGCTCCAGCACCCCGTACACAAGCCGTGTGACAAACGCCTTGTCGCGCGGCGTCAGGCTTGTTCCGCTGAGCGCCGCGTTCAGGGCAATATTAGAATAGCCGCCCTCGCCATCCACCTGCATCAGCACCCGATAGGCGGTCATGCGGGGATTGGCGGGGGCAGTATGGTTCGGACGGCTGATAGGGTCCGGGCGATTTGCGTTGTGTGCCATCGCGTTATCTTCTGCTGCGGCTGTCGCTCCCGCGCACGATGAGCAGCAAACGCAGAAAGCTGGCGAGAGACGTGATGAGCGCCGCCACATAGGTCATGGCTGCCGCGGACAGCACCTTCTTGACGCCCTTGTAGTCGTCGTCACCGGCGATGCCAAGCTCCTTGATGTGCTTGAGCGCGCGGTTGCTGGCGTTGAATTCGACCGGCAGCGTCACCAACTGGAACAGGGTCGCGGTCGAATAGAGAATCACGCCCAGCCACGCCAGCCAGACGAAGCTGCTCATGACCAGACCGATTAAAATGAGAATCATGGAAACCTGCGAGCCGAAATTCGTCACCGGAATAATCGCGGCGCGGAGCTTGTTGGGGAAATAGCCCTCCGCGTGCTGAATCGCGTGACCCACCTCATGCGAGGCAATGCCGATGGAAGCCACCGATGTGCCGTTGTACACGTCAGGCGACAGATTCACGGTGTTGTCGGTCGGGTTGAAGTGGTCGGTGAGTTCTCCCTGCACCACGTTGATGGGAACATAGGTCAGACCGTGGCTGTCGAGAATCATTCTCGCCGCCTGCGCACCGGTCAGGTTGCGGGAATTGCCCACCTGCGCGTACTTTTTGTAAGCCGATTTGACCTTTGCCTGCGCAAAGAGAGCGATGAGCATCGCGGGAATGACCAGCAGGATGTAATAATAATCCATGCCGATTCCCATACCCGAATAGCCCGAGCCGATGGCGCCCGACTGATCGGTGTACATCCCCTGTGCGAACAGTGTCAATGCCTGTAACATGTTTTACGTCATCCTTTCTATGAAAGAAATATGAAAGAAATTATGATTGATCTGCTGTTATTGCAGAACCGTTCCCAATTCAATTTTGTGACCTCTCAGATAATCCTGCGTCTTCATGCGCTTCCTGCCTTCCGCCTGAATTTCCAGCAGCTCGATGGCGGTATGATTGCCGCACTGCACCGTGAAGGGGTCGAGACAGATGACCTCGCCGCACTGCGCGTTGTCATCCGACAGATGCGACAGTGCCGACCGGTGGAGCTTGAGCTTTTTGCCCTCCAGCACCGCCACCGCGACCGGCCACGGCGACAGCCCCCGGATACGGTTGTGAACCGTCTGCGCGTCTTCGCGCCAATCCACGGCGCACAGTTCCTTGGTCAGCATTCTGGCGTAACAGCTCTGCGCGTCGTCCTGCTTTTGGGGGTGCAGTTCCCCTTTTTCGAGCGCCGCCAGCGTATCGACAATGAGCTTGGCGCTCATTTCCGAGAGGCGGTCATGCAGTTCTCCCGCCGTCTCGTCGGGACCGATCGGCGTTTCGCTTGTCATCAGAATATCGCCGGTATCCAGTCCCACGTCCATCTGCTGCGTGGTGACGCCTGTCACCGCTTCGCCGTCGATGACGCTCCACTGAATCGGCGCGGCGCCCCGGTATCTGGGCAGCAGCGACGCGTGAACATTGATGCAGCCGTATTTCGGCGTGTCGAGAATCTCCTTGGGCAGAATCCGTCCGTAGGCGATGACCACCGCGACATCAGGTTGTATTTCCTCAAATATTTTCAGCGCCTCGCCGTCTCTCATGCTTGCGGGCTGCCAGACGGGAATGCCGTGCGCGAGCGCCCTGACCTTGACCGGCGGCGGCGTGAGGGTATAGCCGCGCCCCTTGGGCTTATCCGGCTGGGAAAATACCGCCGCGATGTCATGCCCTGCCGCGATCAACGCGTCAATCGCCGGCACCGCGAAGTCGGGCGTTCCCATAAAAATCAGCTTCATTGGCGTTCACCTTTCTCTCTTGCGGTCATTCTTCGGGTTGCTGTGCCTCTTCCAGTTCGGAGGGATCCACCATGCGAATGACTTTGTCTGTATAGAGAATACCGTCGAGATGATCGGTCTCGTGGCTGGCGCAGGACGCGAACAGTCCGTCGCCCTCCACTTCATAACAATCGCCGTGACGGTCGTAGTAGCGTACCTTCACAAATTCGGGGCGGTTGAGGATGCCCCATTCGCCCGGAATGGACAGACAGCCCTCCATGCACTCCTGTTCCCCGCGGCGCTCGATGATTTCGGGGTTGACCATCTCCAGCACCTCGTCATTCATATGAATGACAACCACTCTTCTTAAAATGCCCACCTGCGGCGCTGCCAGTCCCAGCCCCTGCGCCTGGTCGAGCGTTTCGTTCATATCGTCCAGCAGCGTCCACAGCTTCTGATCGAAGGACGTGACGGGACGGCATTGCTTGCGCAGAACGCGGTCTCCCTCTTTTACAATTTGTCTGAGTGC
>CAMJHU010000092.1 GCA_946405565.1 uncultured Clostridia bacterium | reverse complement strand
GAACACATCCACGATCTTCTGGGTGGGCGTGAGGATATCGATGAGACGCTTGTGGGTTCTGTACTCAAACTGCTCACGGCTGTCCTTGTACTTGTGAACCGCACGCAGAATCGTCACGATCTGCTTGTCGGTCGGGAGCGGAACCGGACCGGACACCTGTGCGCCCTCACGCTTGGCAGCGTCCACAATCTTCTGTGCCGCCTGATCCGCGAGAGAGTGATCGTAACTCTTGATTCTGATTCTGATTTTTTCCTTGACTGCCATAAAAAATCGCCTCCTGTAAGTATTTGCGGCGAACCGCTTCCATGAGTTTCCGCTGCATCCTTTGAATCCTTTTCAACAACCCGTCCGGGTGTTTCATCGTCGGGCATGAAAAATCCGGGAAGCCGTCTCTGTCCGGGGGATATCAACGGCTTTCCGGGTCAATGAAGTCAGTGAAAAACTCACAGTAAGCGTTTGACGCGCAGTACCCCCCATCGGAACGCATTGGGACGCTCCGACGTCAGGAAATCCATCGCGCACACTTTTTCGCCCGGTTTCAAATCGGACATACTCCACGGAAAAACCGTCCGCCTGTCTTTCGCAAGGGACGCAACCTCCCGCTTCATCGCATATCTCATGTGCAGTCGCTGCTATTTTCGGCGCGCCGCGTCTTTACAGCGCGCCCTATCATTATATCAAAGCCAACTGCTCACTGCAAGTGTTATTCAAAAATTTACAGATAGAAATTTGATTGCATTTTTGTCATGTTTTTATCAAATATGCACAAATCTTCGTGGACTACCCGTTTGACGACTCATAATCATTGTAATCCAGCACGCTCATGACCTGAAGATAGTTATAATACCGCGTCCGGCGCACGATCACCGCCCAGTCCCAGAGCATGAGAAAACCGCAGCCGCCTAAGGTAAACAGCTTGACCAGCCCCAGCGCCACATCGCCGATCAGCATACGGTCGATACCTGACCAGCCCAATATAATGGAAATGAACTGCATCGTGTAACTCCGCCGGATGGTCATGTTCTGCATCGCCTGCAGCTTTTGCAGCGAACAGTGCTGCATTCTCTGCCGCAGCACCGGAATCTTGCTGTCCGGCAGGTCGTTCTGGTTGAGTACAAGAAACCGATCCACCAGCGTGATCTTCTGCTGCCGCAGCTTTTCCTTTCTTTCCTTTTCCTCCGGCGTCGCAGATGCCTTTCCCCTGTCGTCCGAATAGGCATAATTGCTTTCCAGCATGAAATGATACCCTCCCTTTTTCCCTTTAAGGAATTTCAAAAAACAGCAGTCTTACCACATAGACCGCCAGCGTGAAGCCGAATCCCGCGGCGATCACCGCGTCCTTCACCCGCCTGTCCCATCGGGCAAGGACAACCGTTTCCCGGTTAAGCAGCACGAACGCCGCCATGAGGCAAGGCAGCAGCGCGGGATTGCACCGCAGCGAACCCGCGAAATTCCCCCGCAGCAGGCAGCCCAGCGCCCGCGACATACCGCACCCCGCACAGGGAATGCCTGTCAGGTGCCGTATCGGGCAGAAAATCTCCGTCCTCACCATGATCGCCATATAGACCAGTGCGGCAGCCAGCGCCGAAAGATTGAGCGCGGCGGCTTGTTTCCATTGTTTCCTGACGGCTTCCTGTCCGGTTTTCATCGAAACGCCCTCCCGCAATCTTTCCTTTTTCCTATTCTATCACATCTTTTCCAAAACATCAATAGCGAAAAATGTTTTTTCCACAAGTTCTTGTAATTTTCCAAACGATCTGCTATAATTCTATCCACAAACAAATTCACGCGAGGAAGGTCTTAGTTTATGGCAGACAAGGTCATCATTACCACCGACACGGGGAGCGATCTTCGCCCCGAAAATCTTGAAAAATTCCACATCGACGGCATGATCCCCTTTCATATTACGCTGGGTAATAAAAGCTACAGGGATTTTTACGAGTGCCAGCCCCATGATCTTTTTAAATTCTTCGATGAGCACAATCAGGTTCCCAAAACAGCCGCCTGCTCCCCCAGCGATTATTTTGAATTTTTCGAGCCGTTCGCCCGGGAAGGCTGCGACATCGTACATATCGCCATGAATTCCGTATTCAGCTCCTCCTATACCAACTCTCTCCTCGCGGCGGAGCAAATCAAAAAAACCTATGGCACGTCGGTCTACTCCGTGGACACCTACACCCTCACCGGCGCGCAGGCGCTCATGGCGATCCGCGCCGCCGAACTGCGCGACGGCGGGATGCCCGCCAAGGAAATCAGCGAGCAGATCGTCGCAATGGTGCCGCACGTCCGCACCAACTTCCTGCTCGGCGGCATGAATTACGCCGCCAAGGGCGGACGCTGTTCCATGCTGGTCGCCTTCGGCGCAAATCTCCTTAAACTCTACCCCATGATGCACATCGACGAGAAGGGCATTATCACCTCGCCCAAGAAATTCCGCGGTTCCGTCAAAAGCGTGCAGGATCAGTACATGGACTATGTGCTCGACCTCGCCGACAAATACGCCGACTACAGGCGCGTGATCATCGGCTACACCAGCGACAACAGGGAACTCATCGCCAATATGCACAAGCGGCTGAAGCAGTACGGCAAATTCGAGGAAATCATTGAGAGCGTCACCAACTGCACCACCGCTACCCACGGCGGTCCCAATACCATTTACATGATCTTCGCCGATAAATATTGATACAACCGGTTGACAAACGCCCGCAACCGTGTTAAAATAAACATACAGACAGAGTGTTCTCAATAGACGACGCTCCGATCATAGCAATTAAAAAGAAATTAACCGCTAGGGTTCCAAGCTAGGCGGTTATTTCTTTTTGTTTCTGTCGATGAGTACCACGACCAAGTTAAAAAAGACAAGGCGTTACGTCGATTCCGAGCGCAACGCCTTGTCTTTTTATTATCTCAATAAAATTCCTACTCCGTCGCTTGATATCCCTCTTTTGCCCAAAGCAAATGGCGCTTGCCCTTCCATTTAACGTCACCGGTTCGCGGGGAATGATCAAAAAAGCCATAATAGACCGCCACAATCTCGCCGCCCTGCGCGGCTTCCCAATACTTGGTGATATGCGTGCTGCCCACGCTGAGAGGATAATCCCGATAGGCGGTGCATTCCTCGCCATTGAGATTTTCCGATTCATAAGAATGCACCTGGTAAAGCGAATGCGTCCCGTCCCATTTGTCTTCCGACGAATGTCCCATCGTCCATTCGTAAACATAGCAGTTTCTGAAAGAGTTATAGGATCTGTTCATATACAGCGTAATCTCCACCTGTTTCACGCCGTTCTTCGTACCCACAACCGTTTCCAATACATTCACGTCGAAATCGTCCTTGCCGCGATACAGAATCACCGCGTCGTGTCCCGCCTTATCGGTCTTCAAATCGCTGCCGCTGAGGACGGTAATACGGTTTTTCACCGTCCAATACGGCACGTCAAAGGAAAGCAAATCACAGAAAAACGCCGTCAAACCTATCGCCAGCACCATCACGCCCGCCGATATTGCCGCGATGACGCGCTTGTCTTTTTTCATCTTCCCCTTGATTTGACGCAGCGGTTTTATGTTCTTGTCCCGCAAGACCACCGTATTCCCCCGCAGCTGCTGGACTTTCGCGGCGCAATCCCCGCATTCCGCCAGATGTTCCTCCACCAGCGCCACGCTGTCGGCGCTGAGTACCTCGTCCACATACAGCGGTATCAAATCTCCCGCCACACTGCAATTGATTTGGCTCATGATATCTGACCTCCCTGACGGCTTTCCAGCCGTTCCCTGATTTTCAGCCGCGCGCGGTGATAGGTCACGCGCGCCCAGCTCTCGGTTTTGCCGAACACCTCGGCGATCTGCCTGAAGGAAAGCTCGCTGAACACCCGCAGGGAAAACACTTCCTTGTAAGGCTCGTCCAGCGTGTGAAGGATCTTGTGAATGTCCAGCGCGTCGGCACTGTCCTCCAGCCGTTCCTCGAAACGCACGCTTCCGGCGGGCGGTTTTTCCCTATCCGGGTCGCTTTCGATATCGGCAAAATCCAGCCGTCCCATTTTGCGGCAGTAGGAAATATATTCATGTTTGGCAATCTGACAAAGCCACACCCGCACGTCGCAGTCACCGCGGAATTTTTCCAATGACCGCAGTGCCTTGAAAAAGACTTCCTGCGTCAGTTCCTCCGCCACGCCCGCGTCGCGGCTGATCGAGCGGAGATAGAGAAACACGTCATGGAAATAATCCCGGTAGACCGCTTCAAACCCGGCATCCTTCACAACCTCTCACCTGCCTTTCCCCCTACACCTATAAGACGCGCCAAGGTTTTGTTTGTTACAACCAATTTGCCGTTATTTTTATTCTATCAAATCTATTTGCATTATGCCAGACAATATGATAGAATACAGTCAGCATTTGACACAATCAAAGGAGACATTGCCATGACCCTGAATCAAGTCAATCACGACCGCATCGTTCGCGCCGTCACCGAAATTCTCGACGCCGTGGGCGAGGATACCCAGCGCGAAGGGCTGCTCGAAACCCCTGAACGCGTCGCCCGTATGTACGAGGAAGTGTTCAGCGGGCTGCACGACAACCCCGAACGCCATCTCAAAATCTTCAATGAATCCGACAAGGAGGGCGAAGTCGTCATCGTGCGGGATATCCCGCTCTACTCCATGTGCGAACATCACCTGCTCCCCTTTATCGGACGCTGCCACATCGCTTATATTCCCAAAAACGGGCGCATTATCGGACTTTCCAAATTCGCCCGCATCGTGGACTGCTTTGCCCGCCGTCCGCAGGTGCAGGAACGTCTCACCGCCCAGATCGCCGATTTCCTCTATGAAAAACTCGACCCGATGGGCGTGGCAGTCGTGATTGAAGCGGAACATCTCTGCATGACCATGCGCGGCGCGAGAGCCGCCGGCAGCAGCACCCAGACCAGCGCCCTGCGCGGCATCATGCGAAGCGACGCCCGCACCCGCAACGAGGTCATGACCCTTCTCGCGGGAGGCAGTAAATAATGCACGTTGCACATACCCCGAAACAATGGCGCATCGCCGGTCAGACGATCACGCTCGACCGCACCTATATCATGGGCATTCTCAACGTCACGCCCGATTCCTTCTCCGACGGCGGTCAGTATGCTTCTGTGGATTCTGCCGTTGCCCGCGCCTGCGAAATGCAGGAGCAGGGCGCGGATATCATCGACGTCGGCGGGCAGTCCACCCGTCCGGGGCATACCCCCGTTTCTCCCGACGAGGAATGGCGACGGCTGGCGCCTGTCCTGCAAGCGCTGTGCGGTAAAATCACCGTTCCGGTTTCGGTGGATACCTATTATCCCCAAGTCGCCCGCAAAGCCGCCGACATCGGCGTGCGGATTTTCAACGACGTGACCGGCTTCCGCGATCCGCTCATGCGGCAGTATGCCGCTCAATACGGCGTGGGCTGCGTCATCATGCACGACATCGAGCTTGACGAATCCGCCGACGTATGCGCCGAACTGCGCGCCTTTTACGCAGCCCGCACCGCCGAATGTATCGCCGACGGCATCGCGCGGGAATCTATCTGTCTCGACCCCGGCGTGGGGTTCGGAAAGAGTTATGAGCAGAATCTGGCCATCGCGGCGCGATTCAGAGAGCAGTGCTATGGGGAGTATCCCATGCTCGCCGCCGCGTCCCGCAAGCGCGTCATCGGACTGTCCTGCGGCAATCCTCCCGCTGATCAGCGGGTCAGCGGCACAGTCGCCTATCACACCGCCTGTATGCTCGGCGGCGCCAATCTCATCCGCGTGCATGACGTATCCGAAGCCGTGCAGGCGGCAAGAGTCATCGACGCGGTGATGGGGCAGCAGGCAGCCAATTAGCAGAGCGGTGCAAGCGAGACAAGTCCGCACAGTCAACGAGGGCAGACGGACGCCGACAAGAAATCCGAAAAACCCCCCAAAAAACAGATTTACCAAAACGCAAAAAAACATTGACACGCCCTACAAACAGGGGTATAATAAAAGCAGAGACAGCACAGTCCGCCACAGTCATTCGCTGCAACGAACGACCGTGATATTGCGTAGACGGCTGCCTCCGAAGTGTTTAATCTTTATAGCAAAAGACTAACCGTTTCTCCGGGAAAGATGGCGGTTAGTCTTTTTTGCTGTCATTATGGATAAGCATAATCAGAACCAGAATAATGGCAAAGATATAGAGTTCACCCATGAGCGACACCTCCTTCTCGGAGGAAATTCCGCTCCCGCACTTTCTTTAATAAAATATAACAAAGCGCGAACAACAAAATCGAAATTCAACCGCCTACCGCGGGCAATATTCATCAGGCGGAGCTGTGCTGCTCCGTTCGTTATTGTAAACGATTTTGTTAAAAAAGTCAATCAAAAAGGCAATTCTATCGGAAAAAACCGTTTTATGGACAATTTTCCTCTCAAAGATTTCACCGACGGATGCGTGAAACCCATTTGACAAATGCGGCTGTATCGTGTACAATACAATTACAAAACTGACAGAAAGGTGGTTATTCAAACATGACACGCAATTCACACGCCGGTATCGGCAAAAAACTGACGGCACTGCTGCTTGCCCTGCTGATGACCGCGGCACTGGCGGGAACGGCGTTTGCCGCTTCCGACAAGAACGCGGACGATCAAGCTCCTCCGACCGAACCGCTCGCCTTCCGGACGGAAGAAGTCGAGATTCAGACCTACCTCGCGGGTGCTTCTTATCCCATGGAGCTGCTCAAAACCATCCGCGACGCCATGATGAACGGAACGGCGGACAACATTGACATTTACGACTACCGTATCGCGCCGTCCGAGGTGTCGGATCTGCTCGCTGCCGTGCGGGACGCGTATCCGATGGAATATGCTGCGATGGGCGTATCGCGCTACGGCTGGTCCTACAGCGGCGGCGTGATCTATTCCCTGTCCCTGTATGAAAACGCCAATTTCGACGACAGTCTCACCGCCGCCCAGCGGTATGACAAATTGTGTGAAATTGTCAACCCCGTGGTCAAAAAGGCAAGCGGCATGAGCAACTACGAAAAGGTCATCTGCATCCATGACTGGCTCGTGCTTAACAGTCAGTACGACGAAACCTACGAGCGCAGCACGGCGTATCAACTGCTGACCGAAGGCACCGCCGTCTGTCAGGGCTACGCGGATTCCTTCAAGCTCT
>CAMJHU010000091.1 GCA_946405565.1 uncultured Clostridia bacterium | reverse complement strand
AGCGGCGGCCCCATGATGTCCGGCAAGTGCGACGGCACCAAGTACGGTCTTTCCGAGATGTTCGAGGCGGTCGGCAGCTATTCCGCCGGCAAGATTGACGCCCGCAAGCTCCACGAGCTGGAAGCCAAATCCTGCCCGACCTGCGGCTCCTGCTCCGGTATGTATACCGCCAACTCCATGAACTGCCTGACCGAAGCCATCGGTATGTCGCTGCCCGGCGCGGCAACCTGTCTGGCTGTCTCGGCGAAGCGCCGCCGGCTTGCCAAGATGAGCGGCGAACGGGTCATGGATCTGCTCAAGAAGGACATCAAGCCTCTTGACATCATCACCCCCAAGTCCCTTGAAAACGCCCTTCGCTCCGAAATGGCACTGGGCTGTTCCACCAATACGGTGCTCCATCTGACCGCTATCGCCTATGAGGCGGGCTGTCCCATCAACATGGAGATCATCGACGAAATCAGCAAGACCACGCCCCAAATCTGCAAGCTCAATCCCGCCGGTCAGATTTTCATTGAAGACCTGGAGGAAATGGGCGGCATTGAGGCAGTGCTGAAGGAACTCAGCAAGGCGGGTCTGATCAATACCAAGTGTCTGACCGTCGCCGGCACGGTTGCCGACAGAATTGCCTACGCGCCCGACGCGGACGGCACCGTCATCCGCACCCTTGACAATCCCCACCGCAAGGACGGCGGTATCGCCGTGCTGCGCGGCAACATCGCGGTGGACGGCGCGGTGGTCAAGCAGGGCGCGGTAGCCCCCGAAATGATGCAGCACCGCGGTCCCGCGAAGTGCTTCGACTGCGAAGAGGGCGCGAGCGAGGCAATTCTGGGCGGCAAGATTCAGGAAGGCGACGTGGTGGTCATCCGTTACGAAGGACCCAAGGGCGGTCCCGGTATGCGCGAAATGCTCAATCCCACCGCCTGTCTGGTCGGCATGGGGCTGGATAAATCCGTCGCGCTCATCACCGACGGACGTTTCAGCGGCGCGACCCGCGGCGCTGCCATCGGTCATGTGTCGCCTGAGGCGGCTGCCGGCGGTCTGATCGGTCTGATTCAGGACGGCGATATGATCAACGTGGATATCACCCACCGCACCCTGACGCTCGAAGTTCCCGATGAGGAAATCGAAAAGCGCCGCGCGGCATGGGTCGCTCCCGAGAAGAAGCTCAAGGGCTATCTGGCACGCTACTATCAGCACGTCAGCAGCGGTTCGCAGGGCGCTGTCTTCCTGAAGGACGAGTAAGGTTTTCTTTGCGGCTTTGAAAAATTTGATTGCACTATCCGCCCGGCGGGGCTTTGTCAAAGCGACAAGACCCCGCCGGGCGTTTTGTTTCGGGAATGTTTTACAACGGGATTGACTTGGTATCATGCGCTTGACAGCGGGTGAAAATAGCGGTATAATGACCATAGGGAAAGGAAGTGACCGCCATGGGCGACAAAGATATTGTGACCAAGGAATATATGCAGGACAGCGAGATTTTCGCGGATGCGTTCAATTATCTGCTGTACGACGGAGAACAGCGAATCAAGCCGGAACAGCTTAAACCGGTGGATACGACCGCGATTGTACTGCCTTATGGAGAAGACGGTCAGGCGGTTCCCATTCAGAAATACAGGGATATTCTGAAAATGGTGACGGTGATGCAGGACGATAAAGCCGCGTATCTGCTGTTGGGCATTGAAAATCAGTCGCAGATTCACTATGCGATGCCCATACGGAATATGCTGTATGACGTGATGCAATACGCGTCACAGGTAGAATCGGCGGCGAAATCTCACCGTCGTGGGGAGGCAAAACCGGAAACCGGCGCGGAATTTCTGTCGGGATTTTACCGCACGGATAAGCTGCTGCCGGTCATTACGCTCACACTGTATTTCGGTGCGGAACCGTGGACGGCACCCACCGATTTATACGGAATGCTGTCAGGTGACACCGATATACTGCGCTTTGTGGATAATTATCATCTCCGTCTGATAGCGCCTGCGCAGATACCGGATACAGAATTCGGAAAATTTCACACGGAACTGCGCCTTGCGTTGCAGTTTATGAAGAAATCGCTGGATAAGAATGAGCTGCGGGAACTGGTACAGGCAGATGAGGCATATCGGCACGTTTCCAGAAAGACCGCCGATATGCTGAATATTGTCACCGGTTCAGGATTGCCATATGAAGAAGGAAAGGAGACCGTAAATATGTGCGTTGCGATTGAAGAAATGAGATTTGACGCCAAAGCAGAAGGCAAAGCAGAAGGCAAAGCAGAAGGCATGGCTGAAGGCATGGAGAAGGGGATTCTTGGCGCCATCGGGATATGCCGTGATCTGGGGCTGGATAATAACGAAATCCTTACCAGAATCATCCATAAGTTCTCGATTACCCAGGACGAAGCCGAACAGTATCTGAACACGGCTCTTTCCCATGCGTAAGAGATGACCAGACATGATCCGCCCGGCGGACCTTGTCGCATTGACAGGGTTTCCGCCGGGCTTTTTTATGCAAATTGATATCATTATCAATTTTTAACAAGATTTCTCTTGCAATGCAGGTGGATTTGCGCTAAAATGTCATTGATATAGGCTGTCATGCGGAAGGAGTGTGTTGGGTGAAAATCCTGAAAGCCATCTGGAAAATCATCAAAACAATCGTTTTCCGGCTGTGGATTTCGGTGCTGTTTGTGGAGGTTTGTTTGGGTATTCTCTGCCGACCGAGGTTTCTCAGACATGCTGTCGCGCCGGAGTTGGAGAAATATTGGTGGTTTTTCTTCATTCTGATTATACTGTGGTTTTTGATCACGGCGGCGTATGTGTGGATTTCCGATCAGATAGAGGCGTATCAGCGCGAACGTTACCGCCAGAAATATTATAGGACGGTGACATGGGAGGATCCCCGCTTGGGCAAGTTCGTGTTTGACTATGACACGAAGGAGCATACGCTGGAAGCGACGTCCAGTGATCTGCCACTGTTTGGCGGAAAAAAACCGGACAGTCTCACCGCTGATATGGATGACGATTCCACACTTGAACAGGTGTTCCCCGTGATCCGGGAAGCATTGTATGCCGCCTACGACCGCGAGCAGGAAATTCTCACGACCTGCTGCGAGTACGTCAAGGCGGTGTATGACAGCGAGGATATCCGCGACGAAGCCAAGGAACTGATTTCCATAGAAACCATTCGCGACACATTTTCTGTCACGGGCTTTTCCGTCAGCACTCACGCGGGGAACGTGGGTGTGGAAGTCCATGGCGGCATGAACAACGATTTTCAGGAGCACATCGCCGAACACGGCGTGAGTGTGACCCTGCGCCGCCATTCCGACAGCAATGAATGGCATATGGAGCAGGTGCAATGAAAGAGGGGCGTGCATGATTTGACGAAATATGTTGGGAAAAAAATCATTGCTTTGTGTGTGAGTTTGGGTTTGCTTTTGTCCGTGCTGTCCACACTGACGGCTTGCAGCAGCGACGACGGAACCAACAAGGCGATCAGCTATTCCCTCACCAGCGAGCCGCGCAACCTTGACCCGCAGATGGCGTCCGACAACAATTCCCTGCTCGTAATCCGCAACATCTTTGAGGGACTGACCCGATTTGACGCCGACGGCAGCATTATTCCGGGCGTGGCGGAAGAGTGGAGCAATAACGCGGATTATACCGAATACACCTTCCGGCTGCGTCATAATGCCAAGTGGTCGGATGAGGAAGGCACCCCCGTCACCGCGCGGGACTTTGTCTTTGCATGGCAGCGTGCGCTTGATCCTGCCACCCATTCCACCACCTGTTCGCAGCTCTTTCCCATCAAGAATGCCCGTTCTATCAACGAGGGCAAAAGCGAAAAGCAGTCGCTGGGCGTGACGGTGATTGATGACTATACCCTCAAGGTGTCAATGGAATATCCTTACAAGGAATTCGTTCTGCAAACCCCCAACGCGGTTTTTATGCCCTGTCATCAGGCTTTCTTTGAAAGCACCAACGGGCATTACGGGCTGGATTTCAACACCGACAGCCAGTATATTCTCAGCAACGGTCCCTTTAAGATTACCAAATGGTCCCACGATAACTACGTCCGCACAATTCGCAACGAGAATTACGCCGGGTATCACACGGTTTCGCCCCGCGTGCTGTATTTCGGGATCCGCAGTTCCGACACCAATTATTTTTCGCTGCTCGAAAATGAAACCGTGGAATCCGCCGTGATCGCGACCGAGGACATCGCCAAGCTCAAGGACACCGAATACCAGTACACCACCGTCACCGATACCACCTGGGGCTTCCTCTTCAATCTCGAAAAGCCCGCCATCGGTCTGACCGCCGTGCGGCGTGCTTTTATGGCGTGCGTCAGCGATAAGGACGAAAAGGGACACAGTCTGCTTCCCTACGGATTTGAGGCTGCCAATGACATTATTCCCCCTTCCACCCATATCAACGGACATCTCTACCGCGAACTGGCAGGGGGCGGCTTCAAGGAAACCTATGACCCTTCCGAGGCACGGAACTCGCTGCTTAAAGCGCTGGAATCGGTGGAACTCAGCCGTATGCCCAATCTCACGCTGATCTGTCCCGACGATGAGGAAATCAAGAACCTTATGTACGGCGTCATGCGTTCGTGGCAGGAGAACCTCTATGTCTACGCCAACATCGAGCCGCTCGACATGGCAACCCTCCAGTCCCGCATCAGTTTGGGCAATTATCAGATTGCCTTCTATCCCATCGCGCCCACCAAGGACGACCCCCTCAACACCCTCAGCCGCTTTACTTCCGATTCGTCCTCCAACCCCGCCTTTCTGAAGCACCCTGCCTATGACAAGCTGGTGGCGCAGGCTTCTTCCCGCAGCAACACCGAGGACATCCTCGCGCCGATGGCGGCGGCGGAAAAATATCTCTGTACCTATGTGATTTTTTATCCGGTCTACTATGAAGTGACCTATTTTGTCATGCGCCCCAACGTGTCGGGCATCTACTTTTCGCCCTTCGACGGCGCCGCCGATTTTACCAACTGCCGGTTTGTGGAATAACCGAATAACCATCGGGAGAGAAACAACAAATGGATTTTGACACGTTCAAAGCGCGCCTGCTGGACGAAGGTCTGTGCGAGGTGGGGTTCAGCCGCGTTGACGATACCGTGCCGCCGGATCTGGCGCGGTATCATTACGCCGTCACACTGATGTTCCGTCTTTCAGACGCGGTGGTGGACGAAATTGACGGCGCGCCCACCTATGCCTATTTCCAGCACTACCGCGCCGCCAATGCCCTGCTCGACCGCTGTGCCCTGCTCGCCTGTGAAATGCTGCGCCGCGACGGCGCGAGAGCCTATCCCATCGCGGCGTCCCAGAGTGTTCACGACCGCGGGGACAAATACACCGGCATCTATCAGCACAAATCAGCCGCTGTGGCGGCGGGCCTCGGCTGGATTGGCAAGAGCGCCCTCTTCGTTTCGCCGGTCTATGGTCCGCGTGTGCGTCTGGCTACCGTTCTCACCGACAGGGAGCTTCCCGTCACAGGACAGCCGATGGAATCCCGCTGCGGCGACTGCCGCCGGTGCGTGGACGCTTGTCCGGCGGGAGCGGTGAAGGGTGTGAATTATGTGCGCGGGATGGCGCGGGAAGATATCTTCGACGCGGAAAAATGTTCCGCCCACATGAAGAAAGCCTACGGTCACATCGGACGCGGCGCGGTCTGCGGACTGTGCATGAGGTCTTGTCCGTATGGACAGAATGGATGAACCGTTTGTTTTTTGATCGTTGCCCCCTCTATCTTATCACGAAAGGACGATTATACGAAATGTCAAAGAAGCCAAACAAACAGGATCCCGAGAAAAAAGCCATGAGCGCCAGCGAGATTCGCGCCATGCGCGAGGAGGAAATGCTCGATTCGGTGTATCACGAAAAGACGCAGAAGGAAAAAAATATCGAGACCGTGCTGCTCTGGGCGGCAGCTGTGGCGGGTACGGCGCTGCTTATTACGGCGCTGCATTATTGGAACGTGCTGAGCGGGAAGATCACTGCCTTTATCATGCCCTACTTCTGGATGCTCGACAACCGCAACGGCTATCTGGCGGAGTGCCTGACCAAGCTGCTCGAACTGGCGCTGGTACTGATCGTGACGATTGCGTTCGGCTTTGCGCTCAATATCCAGTACAGCGGCGCAGGACGTCCTAAGGAAACGTGGAAAAAACGGGTGGGCTATGCGACTGTCGCGGCGTTCGGCGTGGACGTGCTTTATCTGGTACTGTCACGGATTTTTGACGGTTCGTTCGTACCGCCCGAAGGCAGCGCGTTTGCCACGGTCATGTATTACCTGACGAAACTGCTGCTCGTGCCGGTTGTCAATATCATGCTCTATCTGGCGATACCGTCGGCGCTGCTGCGCATGGTGCTGACCCCTCTTTCCGAAACACGCGACAAAATGTATCTGCCGCTGACCATTGCGGGCGCCTTGATCCTCACGTTGGGAATGCTGGGCATGTCGTGGAGCGGATTAAGGAGCGCGGGCTTTTTCATTGTGATGTACGCGGCGCTGCAGGCGGCGGCATACAGCGTGATTTATCATCGCACCGATACAGTCTGGCGTCCCGTGGTGCTGTATATGGGGGTGACGGGTACTTATTATATCCTAGCGTGGCTGCTGTCGTTGATTTAGTCGAGCTACCATGACAAAGCAAGAAAATAAAAAAAGAAGTGTGTGTAAACAATGCCTAAAAGAAACAAAATGCGCTTACAGCCTTTTGTCACACCGACCGGCGCGTGGGCGCTTTCACTCGGTACCAGCGTTGGCTGGGGTTCGCTGGTGGTCACCACCAACAGCTATCTGATGCAGGCGGGACCGCTCGGAAGCTGTCTGGGACTGTTGATCGGCGGTTTTCTGATGTGGGTCATAGCAAGAAATTACCATTACATGATGAACCGTTTCCCCGAAACTGGCGGTTCCTATACGTTTGTGCGACACGCGCTGGGGTATGACCCCGGATTTGTCGTGGCGTGGTTTGTACTGATTACCTATCTGGCAATTCTCTGGGCGAATGCCACGTCCCTGCCGCTGTTTGCGCGGTATTTCATGGGCGGCGTCTTTGAATTCGGACATATGTACTCGCTTTTCGGCTATCAGGTTTACTTCGGCGAGGCGCTGCTTTCCATCGGCGCCATCGTGCTGATTGCCTTTCTCAGCGCACGTCACAGACATACGACTTCGCTGCTCATGACCG
>CAMJHU010000090.1 GCA_946405565.1 uncultured Clostridia bacterium | reverse complement strand
GCCGGTGGTTAAAAAAACCAAGACCGGGTATTCCACCAATGCCGAGGTGTTGGAATCCCTCAGCGGACAATATGAAATCGTCGCGCAGATTCTCGAATACCGCACGCTCACCAAGCTCACCTCCACCTACTGCCAAGGGCTGAAAAAGGCAATCGGTTCCGACGGTCGCATTCACACCACCTTCCGCCAGACCGAGACCCGCACCGGGCGCATCAGCTCCATTGAGCCGAATCTGCAGAACATTCCCGTGCGCACGCCGCTGGGAAGCGAACTGCGCAAATTTTTCCGGGCGGGCGAGGGCATGACGCTGGTGGACGCGGATTACAGTCAGATCGAACTGCGCGTTCTGGCACACATCGCCGGTGATCAGACCATGATCGACGCTTTCCGGAACGGCACTGACATTCACGCCGTCACCGCTTCGCAGGTGTTCGGCATACCGCTCGACGCCGTCACGCCACAGATGCGCAGCAATGCCAAGGCGGTCAATTTCGGCATCGTCTATGGCATTTCCGCCTTTTCGCTGTCGAAGGACATTGGCGTGACCAACGCGGAGGCTGCCTCCTATATCAAAAGCTATATGACCCGATATGCCGCCATTGCCGCCTATATGAAGCGCACCGTCGAGGAAGCCCGCGCCAAGGGCTACGCCGAAACCCTCTACGGGCGGCGGCGGTATCTGCCCGAACTCACCGCCTCCAACTTCCAGACCCGCTCCTCCGGCGAACGGGTGGCGCGCAATATGCCCATTCAGGGAACCGCGGCGGATATCATCAAAATCGCCATGATCGCCGTTTACAAACGGCTGCGGTCGGAGGGAATGCGCTCCCGCCTGATTTTACAGATTCACGACGAGCTGTTGCTCGAATGTCCCGTGGAGGAAGCGGAAAAGGCTTCGGCACTGCTCAAAGAAGAAATGGAAAAAGCGGTTTCGCTCTCGGTTCCGATGGTTGCCGACGCGCATACGGGCGAAAACTGGTATATCGCAAAGGGGTAATGATTCATTGCATCTCACATTTATCTGTACGGGCAACACCTGCCGTTCCCCGATGGCGGAGGGAATTGCCCGCAAGCTCATCCATGAAACCTATCCGGACTGCGGCATAGAGGTTTCCAGCGCCGGACTGAATACCTTCAACGGCTCTCCCGCCAGCCAGAACGCCATTGACGCCTGCCGTGAAATCGGCGTTGATCTGATGTCTCACCGCAGCCAGCGACTGAACGCGGAAATCGCGGAGCGCACCGATCTCTTCGCTGTCATGACGGCTGCTCACGGGAATTTCCTGCGGCAATGCGGCATTCCGGCGGACAAAATCGTGAGGCTGGGCGACGGGATTCCCGACCCTTTCGGCGGCGATATGGACATCTACCGCGCCTGCCGTGACGCGATTGCCGAAGCGGTAAAAACGCTGATAAACCGGCTTGCTTCACAGTCGGCGCGTCCGGATACAAAAGCCGTCACCGTCGTGCCGATGGAAGCCGCACATATTCCCGCCATTGCGCAGATCGAACGGGAATGCTTTTCCACTCCGTGGAGCGAAGCGGCACTGACGGAAGAACTCACGCTTCCCGCCGCGCATTTTGTCACCGCGCTGGCAGACGGCACGGTCACTGGCTATATGGGAATGCAGGTCGCGGGCGATGTGGGCTATGTCTGCAATGTGGCGGTGTCTCCCGACTTTCGCAGACGCGGCGTGGCGTCGGCTCTGATACAGGCGCAGATAAACTACGCGGCGGAACACGGCATACAGGAGCTTTCACTGGAAGTGCGTTCCTCCAATACCCCTGCGCGGACACTCTATGAAAAAATGGGGTTCGTGCATCTGGGAACACGTCCCCATTTCTACCGTGACCCCGAAGAGGACGCGGAAATTTACAGTTTCTATCACACGCAGAAAGGATAATCCTTTATGACCATCTTTGCTATCGAATCTTCCTGCGACGATACCGCTGCGGCTGTGGTACGCGACGGTCGCGAGGTGCTTTCTTCCGTCGTATCCTCACAGGTCGCCCGCCATGTGGAATTCGGCGGCGTGGTGCCTGAAATCGCGGGACGTATGCACTGCGAAGCCATATCGCTGGTCGCGCGGCAGGCGCTCGAAGAAGCAAACACCGACATCGACGACATCGACGCGGTCGCCGTGACTGCCTATCCCGGTCTGATCGGTTCCCTGCTCGTGGGCGTGAATTTTGCCAAGGGGCTGTCCATGACCGCCCACAAACCGCTCATTCCGGTACATCATCTGCGCGGTCATATCGCCGCCAATTACATCACCCATCCCGATCTGACACCGCCCTTCCTCTGTCTGGTGGTATCGGGCGGTCACAGTCACATCGTGGAAGTGACCGATTACACCCATATGCGCATCATCGGGCGCACCCGCGACGATGCTGCCGGCGAGGCTTTCGACAAGACTGCCCGCACGATGGGGCTTCCCTACCCCGGCGGCGTGCATATGGATAAGCTCGCCGAGAACGGCAACCCCAACGCCTTCACCTTTCCCGTGCCGAAGGTCAGCGGCTCCCCCTATGATTTCAGCTTCTCCGGACTGAAAACCGCCGTCATCAACACCATTCACCACATGAACCAGAAGGGCGAGGAAATCCCCCGCGCGGATATGGCGGCATCGGTCCGGCGGTCGGTGGTGAACATCCTGACCGACAGATTCCTGCTCGCCGCCCGCGATACGGGTCACAAAACGCTGGTGCTGGCGGGCGGCGTTTCCGCCAATTCCCTGCTGCGCCGCCGTATGGACGAAATCTGCCGCGAACAGGGCTGCCGGCTCTATTATCCCGCCCTCCCGCTCTGCGGCGACAACGCCGCCATGATCGGTGCGCAGGCATTTTATGAGTATCAGACCGGTCTTACCGCCGATCTCAGTCTCAACGCCCGCGCCGAACGCAGCATTGAAATATAGCCCTGTCATCCGTGCATCCTGTGGAACAAATGACGGATTTTAACAAAAATGCGCATTTTGTCTTGACGTTTACGGAAAAATATGTCATACTATTCTAAAGACTTGTCTTTATCGGGATCGTTTTCATATTTTCATGATTGACATAAGGAGGCTGATGTTTCATGCCGGATTCCACCCTTACCTACCGCACACGAAACGGCAAAATTACCAACGCGACGGGACTGAACGTCGTGTTTCTGAGCTATCGCAAGCAGAACAAGGTCTTTCGCAACGACGTGGTGAGAGACATCCTCGACGCGAACGACTGCGCCGTGTGGTGCGACCGCCATCTTTCCGCCGGCGAGGATTTCAATGAGGAAATCGCCGCCGCGCTGGAGCGCATGAACGTCTTCGTACTGATGGTCACGCCCGCCACCTTTGAGCCGGGCTGCTATACGCTGACCAAGGAGATTCCCCGCGCGCTGGAACGGAAAATCCCCATCATTCCCATTCTTCTCGAGGAAACCGACATGAAACGGTTTGCCGAGGTGCTGGGGGACATCCACGCGCTGGACAAGCGCGAGCCGGACGAATATGAGGACGAGCTGCGCGACCGGCTGGGCAAGATACTCCCCACCAAGGACGAGAAGGAGAAAATCCGCATGGCGCAGAAGGAGAGCGGTTCGCGTGCCGCGAAAACGATCTATTATCAGGGCTTGGGCTGGCTGACCGGCGAAAACTGTGAACGCGACCCCGACAGGGGCGTGCAGATGATCACCGCCGCGGCAATCAGCGGCGAAGCCCCCGAGGCGCTGCTGCGTCTGGCGGGGCTATACGAGACCGGCGACGGCGTCACCCGCGACTGGCAGCAGGCACTCGAGTGGTACGACCGATACACCGCCGCCATGGAGTCCCGCTTCGGCGAGAACGAGGACGACGATGTTTCGCTGGCAGATGCGTATGATTCCAAAGGGAAACTGCTGAAAAACCACGGCAAACTGACGGCAGCCAAAGCCGCGTTTCTTTCCTGCAACCGGGTTTGTGAAAAACTCGTATCCCTCTACGGTGCAAGGCAGGAGAGAAATTTGTCCGTCAGCTACGAGCGCCTCGGCGACGTCTGCATGGCTGATGGCGACCTGACCGGCGCAAAGGAGTATTATGATAAATCTCTGACAATCTACGAAGAATTGGCAAAGGATTCTGAGGATTATCTTGCCAAAAGGGCTCCAACAGTTATATATGACAGGCTAGGTGATATGTGCAAGGCGCAAGGCGACCTGACCGGCGCAAAGGAGTATTATCTGAAAGCTTTGGCAATCAGCGAGCGGCTGGCGGCGGATGCCGAGGGTACGCAGGCACAGCGCGATTTGTCCGTCAGCTACAATCGCCTCGGCGACGTCTGCATGGCTGATGGCGACCTGACCGGCGCAAAGGAGTATTATGATAAATCTCTGACAATCTACGAAGAATTGGCAAAGGATTCTGAGGATTATCTTGCCAAAAGGGCTCCAACAGTTATATATGACAGGCTAGGTGATATGTGCAAGGCGCAAGGCGACCTGACCGGCGCAAAGGAGTATTATCTGAAAGCTTTGGCAATCAGCGAGCGGCTGGCGGCGGATGCCGAGGGTACGCAGGCACAGGATGACATAGCTGTACCATATTACAAACTTGGCACACTCGATGACTCTGACATGGAAGAACGGATGATGTACCTTCAAAAAGCGAACGATATCTGGACAGATTTGGCAACAGCTACCGGAATAGCTGAATATCATCGCAGACGTGATATTGTGCAGAATATTATGCAGAGTGTCAGACAAGCACAATCAGCCAAACCTGAAACACCCACGCCCGAAACACCTGTCGAGCAACCCAAAAAAACCCACCTTGTGGGAAAAATCATCGGCGGCTTGCTCGCCGCCGGCATTGTCGCGCTGATCGCGCTCCAACTCACCGGCGTGATCGACGTGACGGAGTGGTTCGCCGAGCTTCCCGGTCTGTTCCGCTGACATAGGTCTTCTCTGAAACACAGATAAACAGCGAGAAAAAAACAGTGGATTCGGTAAAAACGAAATCCACTGCTTTTTTTGTTGTATTTTAAGTTAAGGCGGCATTTCTATTTTGTCATTTTTCTGGTGGTATACTTCAAAGCAATCACACTCAATACATAAGAACCCAGAATAAAAGAAAGCAATATCAGCCAGACAATCCAAAGGTGTTTCGGGGTGGATTGGTATATCCCTTCGTTTTCCCGATAGGGGAATTGGAAGTCCGGATATGCCACCGCAATCTTTGAGGGAAGATCATGGCTGTTCAGATTGCCGATACTCCCCATAGCCGCCATCCCCCATTTGCTGATGGTCAGACTGGCAATCCGATTGGCTGCTCCGCTTAAAGTGAATAACACGCCCGACATGACCAATTGGAGAATCAGCACCAGAGGCATCACGGTCATAGCCATTACCGGCGTAGAAACCGCGGCTGAAATGATCAGCGCCAAAGCATCGGCGGCATAGATGATCAGAAACACGGTTACAAAATAATCGAAAAATGACCGGCTGAAAATGACGCCCTCTTTGGGAAAATCAATATTGCTCCAGCAAATCAGCATGATAATGATACTCTGTAAGAAGCAGAGCAGCCATTGAAACGAAAAATGTGCCGCGATGTAGGATGACGCGTACAAGCCTTTGTCCAGTTCATCTTTGACAATCTCATTTTTCTCCCGGCATATGAGCTGTATGGCGTTAAAAATGCCGATCCAAATGCACGCCGAAACAATGGAGAAAAACCCGGATTTGGTACTCTCATAGGTCGTGAACATATCGTCTCCGGTAATCCAGACCACCACTCCCGCAATCACGATTCCCATCAGAATCGAGATCAGACTGTCACGCTGCTGTGTGCGATAAAATTTCCGGGCGTAAACCCAGATCTGTGTAAAGCCCCTCATATTTCCGCGTTGCCTCCGTACTGTTTATATTTTGCGATGAATTCATCCGGTCTTTCATTGAGTACGCGTGTGATGTCGATGATGTTTTCAACGCCGAAGAATTTCATGGCTTCCGGCAGCGAACCAAGAAACGCCAATTCGCCCACATCATTTGTTCCCTTTGCCAGCACAACCACCTTGCTGTAAATCTGTTCCGGATGGGGATAGGACGCGTAGTTGTGGGAAATCAGCATGATGATCTTGCCTTTTTCCGAAAGTTTTTTCAGCGTGTTCATCAGATCATACCCCGTAGCAGGGTCTAACCCCGAATCCGGTTCATCGAGAAAGAATATCTCGGGCTCTGCCACCAGTTCATTGGCAATCGCAGCCCTTCTCTGCTCACCGCCCGACAAACTCCTGATCCGCACGCCATCCTCCGCTTTTTTCCTTAATCCCAGAATCTGGAGATTGTCCAGTACGAAGACCCGTCTGTCCTGCTTTTTCACGCGTGGATTTCTGATGATCACCGTATCCGTAATCACATCGATCAGCTTTTCTTCTTTTCTGATCGCCAGCGTCTGCGGCACATATGCCATCATATCCCGTATGCTTTTCCCGGAGGTCCCGTCGTCTGATTCCACTTGCACGCTGCCCTTTATGGCGTACTTCCCCAGCACGGAATTGACGAGCGTCGTCTTGCCGGCACCGGAGCCGCCAAGAATCAGAACAAAATCGCCCTTTTCGATTTCGAGATAAACATTTTGCAGCAGCTTTTTCTTTTTGACGGCGCCGCCCACATTGGTTTCTTTTATGTCAATCAGCAATCCGACATTCTTCATCTGACTGACATTGTAAATCAACATCCCGTCAAGGACAAGCATCAACGTATCGCATATACGGATCACATTTCTGTCATACAGCACGGCTGACCCCGTTACCTCACGGTTATTCAGAAGCACGCCGTTTTTGCTGCCGCAGTTTATGATAATGTAGCTGCCCTTATTTCTGTCATATGAAATAAGGGCGTGTTCGCTTGAGATATAGGATTGATGAAGGGCAATCCCGTTTTCATCCCCACGTCCGATTACAACCGATTGAAAGGGGTTTAATTCCTTTTTAATCCATGTGCTTTTCTTATCATACGTGGTGGAATAAATCATCGTCACGGCGTCCGGATGAGGATCATTCAACGTGGGACGGTCGATACGAAGAATATCTCCGTCCTGAAGTTTTACCGGTTTGGAGTCACTGCCGTTTTCCTGCGGAATCCTCTTTCCGTTGAGATAGGTTCCGTTTCGGCTGTGGGTATCGGTATAATAAAAATCTCCGTCAATCAAAGAAAACAAGCCATGCGCTCTTGAAACAA
>CAMJHU010000089.1 GCA_946405565.1 uncultured Clostridia bacterium | reverse complement strand
AATGGGCTTGCCCGTCACAGCGCGCACCGACAGCGCCGCGCCGCCGCGGGTATCGCCGTCGAGCTTGGTGAGAATCACGCCGTCCACGCCGAGTGCGTCGTCAAACGCCTTTGCCACATTGACCGCGTCCTGACCGGTCATCGCGTCCACCACCAGCAGAATCTCGTGGGGCTTGACGGCTGCCTTGACGTTTTTCAGCTCGTTCATCAGCACTTCGTCAATGTGAAGACGACCGGCGGTATCGATAATCACCATGTCATTGCCGTGGTCGGCGGCATACTTCAGGGCTTCTTTGGTAATTTTGACCGGGTCAATCTGTCCCATCTCAAAGACCGGGACATTCGCCTTGGCACCGACGACCTTCAACTGTTCGATAGCGGCGGGACGGTATACGTCGCACGCCACCAGCATCGGGTGACGCCCTTCTTTTTTCATCATATAGGCGAGCTTGCCCGCGTGGGTGGTTTTACCGGAACCCTGCAAGCCGCACAGCATGATGATACAGGGCGGACGGTTGGGAATGGCAATGCGGGACGCTTCGCCGCCCATCAGCTCGGTCAGCTCGTCATTGACCAGCTTGACCACCTGCTGTCCTGGCGTGAGACTTTCGAGAATCTCGGTGCCGATGGCTTTCTCCGTGACGCGGTTGGTGAAATCCTTCGCTACCTTGAAATTGACGTCCGCCTCCAGCAGCGCCAGACGCACTTCGCGCATGGCTTCCTTGACGTCGGCTTCGGTGAGCTTGCCTTTGGAACGCAGCTTTTTGAACGCGTTGGTCAGCTTTTCGGTCAATCCTTCAAATGCCATATGTTGTCTTCTCCCTTCCCTTTTCACTATTCACTATTCATTATTCACTATTCATTATTCACTAAAGGTTGCGTGTCTAGGTGCAATTTGCTTTTTGGGAATTCGCCCTTCCCCGTTTCGGGAATTGGCTCGTCTTGCTTTGAATTCGCCCTGCCCCGTTTGGAAAATCGGCTCGTCTTGCTTTGAATTCGCCCTGCCCCGTTTTGGAGATTTGCTCGTCTCGCTCGGCAGGCTAAAGCCTGCCTGCCGGTGGCTCTGCCCCCGGTCCCCCGCAAGGGCGCTGCCCTTGACCTGCCAGGGAGCTCACCCCCTGGACCCCGCGCTCCGCATTCGCTCCGCTAATTGGCGCTTCGCGCTTTTTCATTTTTCATTTTTCTTTATTCTTTATTTCAGATATTCTTCCAGTTGTTCCGCCAGCGTATCGATATCCGACGCAGCCGTGATAATTTCCTTCGGCGCGCGCACCTGATACGCCCGCACCGCTGCTTTTTCGGCGTTCTTCCGGATATCCGCGATGATCGCCCGCATTTCGCGGCTCTTACGCACCAGCCCCATCTTTTCTTCCATCGCGAGGAGCTTTGCCTCGGCGCGCTTGATGGTATCCCGCACACCCTGCCGCGTAATGGTGTCGTTCTCGTGATAGTTGCCTTCCGGCGGCTGTCCCGCCTCGCGACGTTCCCGCCGGGCAGTATTCTCATTATCCGAGATTTCCCGGAGCGACAGATCATCATTATAATAATAATCCAGCATATCGCGTTCCTTACGGGTAAGCAGACTGCCATACACATCCAGCAGCACGGTAAATTCAGGACTGACAGCCAACGCGAATCCCTCCTCCGTCGGTCAGGGCGGATTGTAAAGCAAAGTTCTTTACACCAAATGCTATCCTATTATACAACCCTCTCCCCCGCCTGTCAAGTAAAATCTTTTACTCCCTTGGTTATTTTTTGTTTTTTCATGGATTGTTGAAATACCGTTTCGGTTTTATCGTATTTTTATCTAAATTTACCATTCATAAACGGTTCAGTTTCTTTTAGATAGTCTATTGCACTTCTTGGGGGATTGTGTTATCATGTTGGCGGTAGCACATACCTTTTTTTCGACATAAACCGATTCCATTTCAAGAGGTGATTTTTTCATGTTTGTCAAACCCAAATGGTCAACCGTCCTGCTGGCGGTTGCCGGCGGTGTGGCGCTCTTCCTGATTCTGCTGAACTTCGCGTATATCAAGGAATTCATCGGCACCCTCCTTTCGGTACTCCAACCGCTCTGGGCAGGCATTCTGATTGCCTATCTGCTCTGCCCGATGGCGGAATTCTTTGAAAAGCAGTGCGCCAGGTTTGCCCCCATCGCCAAAGCCGCCCGACAGATTTCCGTGCTGCTCACGGCGATTATTGTCTTTGCGGTGATCGGACTGCTGGCATGGGTACTGATTCCGCAGCTATGGAGCAGCATTGTAGACCTGCTGCCCAAACTGCCGAACATGGTCGAAGTCCAATTTACCAAGCTCCAGACCTTCATGGCAAGCGAAAGCAGCGCCGCTACTTACATGACCCAGATTCTCGATTCCGCCGAGAAAAGCCTGATGACGTGGCTCAAGACCAATCTCGTCAACACCATCACCAACATCGCCAACAGTGTGGTATCCATCGGTTCCGCCATTGTCACCATCATGCTGACGGTCATCATCACGATTTATCTGCTGCTCGACCGTGAACGCTATCTCAGCCAATGCCGCAAGCTCTTCCACGCCGTCAGCAAGAACGAGCGCGTCAACGACGAGATCGACGAAACCATCAAGCAGGCGCACCGCATTTTCAGCGGCTTCATCTCCGGCAAGCTGCTGGATTCGCTCATTGTAGGCATCATCTGCTTTATCGTGCTGTCAATTCTGCAAATGCCCTATGCCCTGCTCATCAGCGTGGTGATCGGCGTGACCAACGTCATTCCCATGTTCGGTCCCTTCATCGGCGCGATTCCCAGCGCGTTCCTGCTGCTGCTGGTATCGCCCAAGCAATGTCTGGTATTCATTATCTTCATCGTGATATTGCAGCAGATCGACGGCAATATCATCGGGCCGCGTATCATCGGCAATTCCACGGGCATTTCGGCACTGTATGTGACCATCGCGATTCTGCTGTTCGGTAAGCTGTTCGGCTTCATCGGCATGATTCTGGGCGTACCGCTCTTCGCGACGATTTATTACATTGTCAAGCGCCTGACGGAACATTCGCTCCGGAATCAGGGACTGCCCATCGAAACGTCACGCTATCTGCCCGGATTGACCATTCACGGGTCGCTGCCCGAAAACAGCGAAGAGAATTAGCCGCGCAGCGGCGAGAGGTGCAGTAGCTGTCGCTAGCGACAGCTTTGGTAAGCTCCCTGCCGAGGTCAAGGGCGAGTAGCCCTTGCAGGGACCGGGACAGCGTCCCGGCAGGCAGGCGTAAGCCTGCCGAGCGAATCAAGCCAATGGATAAAACGGGGTCAGGCGAATCCTTAGGAAGGTATCCTTTCCGGATTCGTCCGACCCCGTTGTGCATCCGGGCAAATTCAAACAGCGAACCAAAAAAAGACTTGACAAAACGGAAATCAGGCGATAAACTAATACTATCAGTCTGCTTCATCAAAAAATCCGTGCAGACAGGAAAGGAGAATTCTGATGATTGTGAGCGAGGTATACACGAGCTAACTGAATATGGGCACGTTTTGAAAAAAAGCGGGACTTGTGACGTCCCTTTTTCGTCGTGCCGACAACAAATCCTTTCACGATGGATGCTTTTTATGCCGCAGAAATCCGCTAAGGATTGGTTTCTGCGGCTTTTTTGCGCCCATTTTCAGTTAGATTTTTAGCAGGATGAATGATAACAAATCAGGATTGAATAAAAAACACTGAAAATGGAGGAAACCACATTGCAGCTTTACGATTTTGGATTTACCGATAATATGATGCCCGAAGGCAGAACCGGCACCCCCGCACGCGTCATTTCCGTACACAAGGGGCGGTACGGTATCGTCTGGGACGGCGGCGAGGGATACGCCCAGCTCAAATCCAAGGAATATTATTACGAGGGCGAAACCTTCCCGACTGTGGGCGATTTTGTGCTGATCGACCCGGTCGAAAACGGCAACAGCCGCATTACCGCCACATTGCCCCGCCGGACGTTCTTTTCCCGTCGTGACCCCGATGTGGGAAAAGGTGAACAGTTGATTGCCGCGAATTTTGACTACGTGTTTCTCATGCAGTCGCTCAACGACAATTTCAATCCCAAGCGCATGGAACGCTATCTCACCGCCGTCCGGCAGTCCGGCGCTCAACCCGTGGTGATTCTGACCAAGGCGGATCTGACCGACGATTACCTTTCCTATATCCTCGAAACCAGCCGCGTCGCGGAAGGCGTGGAAACCCACATCGTCAGTTCCCAGACAGGCTACGGCATGGAATATCTCAATCAATATCTGCAAAAGGGCAGGACACTGGTCTTTCTGGGTTCGTCCGGCGTGGGCAAGTCCAGCCTTGTCAACGCCCTAGCAGGCGAAGAAATCATGGACACCAGCGGCATCCGGGAATCCGACAGCCGCGGCAGACACACCACTACCCACCGCCAACTGGTTATGCTGCCCTGCGGCGCGATGGTCATCGACACGCCCGGTATGCGGGAACTCGGTATGTGGGACGTAACCGAAGGTCTGGGGCAGGCGTTCACCGACATTGAAACCCTCGCCGGGCAGTGCCGCTTCCGCGACTGCCGTCACGAAAATGAACCCGGCTGTGCCGTGCGCGAAGCCATCGAAAAAGGCGAGCTGGACGAACGCCGTCTCGAAAGCTACCGCAAACTCAGGACGGAGGCAAAATACAGCGACGACAAGGTAAGCTATCGCCGTCAAAAGGAACAGTGGGCAAAGTCCGTCAGCGTTTACAGCCGCAAAATGAAGAAAGAAGGAAAGATCAAAAAATGAGCAGAACCATTCAATCCATGTCACCAAAATAAATGACAAATTATCCGGACATCATTTCTATTTCTGAATCAATCTGAAAAAGTATCCCCCGCGGGATTCGGGCAAATCTGTATGATTTGAGACGAATCCCGCGGGGGATTTTTAGGAACTATGCAGAATTTAATCAGTCATTTTCTGCTTAAAAATACAGTTTGCTTGCGTGTTTCAGCAAGTGAAATGTATTCATTATTTCTGCATCGTTCCTTATCATCTGTCATTTTTGAAATAAAAGCTGTCTCAGCCGCGATTGAAATTATAGGTTCCGACCGCTTCCGCCTTGAAGCCTTCCTTGGCGCTGCCCGTAATCCGAATGACGGTATTCGAGCCGAAAACCGGGAGAAGCGGCACTTTGCCCTGGACATCGTGCGATTTGCCGTCGGTGGTCTTGACCGTAAAGCCTACTGCCAGTTCGCTGCCCGCCAGATCAGGATTGCCAAAGCCGAAACGCTCCACATTTTCCGGACCGTAATAGGGGTCAGCCGTTCCTTCGGACTGGTGAACGACTTTTCCATCCTGATAGAGCGTATGCGTATAGGCATTGACATGATCCTTGGTGTCAATCACCAGCGTGAAGGAAATGTGGTCGTGTCCGTCGCCGATGTCCGCGCCGGTATCGTGATAGGACGGAGAGACGCTCAATTGGAGCTGGCTGATGAGTTCATCCAGCGCGCGCACATTGTCATAGCAGACTTTCACGCTTCGTCCCGTGAAGAGATCGGCTTCCGCGACGGTCACGTCCTTGGTGCAGGACTGTCCGTCCACCGTGTATTCATACGTCACGCCGTCGAGGTTTTCAATCACGCCCAGCATGACACAGGCAATCGACGTCATATCGTTTTCCTTGGTCATTTTCTCCGCCGAAGGAATATCCTCCGAGAGCTTGATAACCCATGTGTAGGGTTCCTCCGCCGTGCGAAGCTCGTTGGTAAAGTCGCCCAGATAAGCCGACACGCCCAGCGCGTCAGCAGTGCGGGCATTGGCGGATACATCGCCCATATAGGGGTGACGGGTCTGATAGACCTCAGAGGTCAGGGAGGTGATCTCGTAATTGTTATACCACAGGATGCGGTCGTTAATGTTGACCTGTTTCACTTCATCGCCCTTGACTTCATATTCCGTGTGGAAGCTGCCGTCATGACGGAACCACGAAGCCAGCACCGCCGTGGTACGAGCCGTCACCACACCGTCCTTCTCGGTGAAGGTAACGCCCGAAACGCAATGCGCACTGTCCAGCGGCGTGCCGTCGAGAATGATCTGATTGCCGTTGACCTGCACCTTGCAGGCAATCCAGTCGCCGCCCATCTCGCCGCCGATCACGAACAGCCGCAGATAGACCAGTGCCAGCGCCAGCACAAGCGCGCCCGCTACACTGCCGATGAGAATCTTCATATTGCGCCTCTTGTTCTTCTTCAAAAAATCCAGCACCTTGACTTCCTCCTTTTTCCCGTCGGAGAGTTCCTGCTCCGGCTCACGCATGGCTTTCAGAATCCCGCCGCACGCCTGACAGTCCGCGACGTGCTGCTCAATCAGGCGGTTGGTCACGTCGCTGGTCAGACCGTCGATATAGGACGGGAACAGGTCGCGCACCGCCTCACAGGGCAGTGTTTTTCCTGTCATTTCAGTCATTTCTTTCATTTCAAGGGCTTCACTCATGGTCACTCAAATCCTTTCTCAGTTTTTCTCTGCCGCGATAAAACGTCACGCGCGCCCAGTTTTCGGTTTTGCCCTGCACCTCGCCGATCTCGCGGAACGACAGTCCGCCGAACACGCGGAGGTACATGATTTCGCGGTAGGGTTCGGGCAGTTCATGCAGCCTGCGGAAGAGCGTCACCCGCTCGTCCGATTGCAGAATTTCACTCTCGGCGGACGGTCGCGCAAACGATTCCTCCGGCACGTCGGCAATATCCTCATGCGGCGGATGCTTCCGGCAATAGGTGCGCCACACGTTCTTGGCAATACCGCACAGCCATGTGGACATCGTGCAGCTTCCGTCGAACCGGTCGCTGCACCGTATCGCCTGAAAGAAGGTTTCCTGCGTCAGTTCCTCCGCCAGACCGTCATCCCGCGTCAGCGACAGCAGGTATTTATACACTGTCTGCGCGTATTGCTGGTATACGTCTCCCATATCGTCTGTGGCTTGCATCGTTGTCACCTCCCGCTGTCCCACTGGGTTCTTTCATACGGTAAATGCAGATGGAAAAGGATTTGTTACACGGTTTTTGGATTTTTTTATTTTTTTTCGTTAATGAAAAAGCGGAAGCGGTGAGAGTGATGGAACTGCCCGCCGCTTCCGCTATTCTTTTATTTTTTCAAGCGCGAAGCGCTTCCTTCATTATTCACTATAGCAATCAAATTAATTAGCAAGACACGAAGCAGGACTTAAACCAGCCCAAAC
>CAMJHU010000088.1 GCA_946405565.1 uncultured Clostridia bacterium | reverse complement strand
ACCAGATATACATTGCCTTTGCACTTATCGATAATCGCAAGGAATTCGTTGACATCTACATTACTGAGAGACCATACTGTACTCATAAAAAATCATCCTTTCAAAACACCCTGTATCCGGGTATTCGCAAATGAAGTGCGGAACGCGTCCGGCTTTCATACCGTCCGGAACACTTCCGGGTGAATGCCCCTTCGCAATCACTGACACCATTATACCACGTTTACCGTCAATGTCAATAGTTTCAACGTTTTTTTTCGTCAGATCAAACGAAAGAAACGCCGGAGCAAAAATAAAATCACGATTTTTTGTGCATTGTGCCATGTGGTTTTTGCTTTTAGCCCTCTTTTTTCCCTCGAAAAGCCGCCGCCGCTCTTCAATATCCACCAAATATTCCGTGACCAAAAACCATTTTTGTACAAACAACCGTTGCGCGATTCCGGATTTTCTACATCCTGAAAGCGTATCTGCGTGGTGAAAGATTTTTTGCTTTTTTCCCGGAAAATCGTCAATGCATACTTGAATAGCGGGAAGTTTTGTGCTATGCTGTAAGGGATGGTATCCGAGCCATTGCGTTCCCATCGCTTTACAACACCTCGCTTCTTCACATATTATAAACGATCTTCCCGCAATAGTACACTCTTTTTTGGCGAATTCTTTATTTTTGTGAACAACATGAAAAATATCCCCGCGCTTGGTGTGGAAAATGAATAACCGCATTGGTCTATCATTCATATATAGATTATCAAATAGAAAGGAACCGATCACCGTATGAACACACTCAAAAAATTTCTGACCTTCAATCTCAGCCACATGGCTTGCCTCTTTATCAGCCTTATCTTTCTGGTAGGTATGGTTGTCTATGTCACACTCCCGTGGCTCGTGGATCTGTACATTGACCACACCGCCGTAGAGATTTCCCAGTCCACCCACCGGGTCATGATCTCCATGCTCTATTCCATCGGCGTGCCTGTGTTTATCACCCTCGCGATGGCATGGCTGCTCACCATGAACATCAGCCGCGGCAAATCCTTTGTCAAGAACAACGTAGCCTATCTCCGGGTGGTCAGCATTGCCAGCCTGGTCATCGCGGTGCTGGTGCAGTTTTTTGCCACCTTCCTCAAGTCCTTCTTCCCCTTTATCATCACCATCATCTTCCTGCTGCTGGCGCTGCTCTCGGCGGTCTTTGCCAATCTCTTCCAGACCGCTATCCAATATAAAGAAGAAAACGACCTGACGGTCTGAGTAAGGAGGAACGACATTGCCTATCATCGTCAATCTGGATGTGGTAATGGCGAAGCGCAAAATCGGCGCCTCGGAACTGGCTTCCCGCGTCGGCATCACGCTTTCCAACCTGTCCATTCTCAAAAACAACCGCGCCAAGGCGATTCGCTTCTCCACCCTGCTCGCCATCTGCCGCGAACTCAACTGTCAGCCCGGCGATATCCTGGAATATGTCCCCGGCGACGAGGACGAAGACGACGCGTCCGCGGAATAAGAACAGGAGGTGCGAACGGTTATGGTGCTGTCACCCTATTATCTCATTGTCGCGCTGGGTTGTTTTGTCGGCGCGGCACTGATGTTCACGCGCTTCCGCCGCGAGATATCGATCAGCATTCCCACGGGCGTGCTGCTTGTGCTGGCGGGGATCTATCTTCTCTGCGGGCAGTTCATCCGTGGGTTTGCCCAGAATACGGCGATCTCATGGTCGGCACGCGGCGTGCTGGTGGTGTTTCTGATCTACCTGCTGCTGAGTTACAACAACGCGCGCGCCGAGGAAAATGCCGAATTTGATGACCCCGCAGACAACGATCAAGAAAAAATAACCAAAAACACTTGACAAACGGGAAAACCCGTATTATAATGTCATCATTCAAACCGAGGATTAAGAGTAGTAGCCTTGGCTGGCATCGTTACAGAGAGCGGCGGTTGGTGCAAGTCCGCATGGTGTGCCGGGGTGAATGGACTTATGAGGGCGAACGAAAGCGCGTGTGATTTCATCGCGTGAGTAGCAATCGACGGGGTTTCGCACCCGTTATCAGAGCGAAGCGCGTTTGTGACGCGCACTAAGATGGCCGATCTTCGGCAAGCCGGGTGGTACCGCAGGAGCAGTATGACTTTCACAGCTCTTGTCCCAGCGCAGCAGTATGTGTGGGGGACGGGGGCTTTTTCTACTACCTTCCGAATCCCTGACCAATCAAAAGAAAGGACGATTCACATGAAAACCGACAGAAACATTCCCTACAAAATCTATCTCAGCGAAGAGGAAATGCCCAAGCAGTGGTACAATGTGCGCGCCGACATGAAGACCAAGCCCGCGCCGCTGCTCAATCCCGGCACCGGCGAGCCGCTCAAGGCGGAAGAGCTTGCTCCCATCTTCTGTGAGGATCTGGTCGCGCAGGAACTCGACAACGATACGCCTTATATTGATATCCCCGAGGAAATCCGCACCTGCTACAAGACCTTCCGTCCCTCTCCGCTGGTGAGAGCCTACTTCCTAGAGGAAGCGCTCGGCACCCCCGCCAAAATCTATTACAAATACGAAGGCAACAATACCAGCGGCAGCCACAAGCTCAATTCCGCGATGGCACAGGCGTATTATGCCAAGAAACAGGGCTTGAAGGGCGTCACCACCGAGACCGGCGCCGGTCAGTGGGGTACCGCGCTCTCGATGGCGTGTTCGCTGTTCGGTCTGGACTGCAAGGTCTACATGGTCAAGGTTTCCTATGAGCAGAAGCCCTTCCGCCGTGAGGTCATGCGCACCTACGGCGCGTCGGTCACGCCTTCGCCTTCCATGACCACCGAAATCGGCAAAAAAATTCTTGCCGAGCATCCCGGCACCACCGGCAGTCTGGGCTGCGCTATCTCCGAAGCAGTTGAAGCTGCTACCACAAACGAAGGCTATCGCTATGTGCTGGGCAGCGTGCTCAATCAGGTGCTGCTGCATCAGTCCGTCATCGGTCTGGAAGCCAAGACCGCGCTCGACAAATACGGCGTCAAGCCCGACATCATCATCGGCTGCGCCGGCGGCGGTTCCAACCTCGGCGGTCTGATTGCTCCCTTCATGGGTCAGAAGCTGCGCGGTGAGGCGGATTATCGCTTTATCGCCGTGGAACCCGCTTCCTGTCCCAGCCTCACCAGAGGCAAGTACGCCTATGACTTCTGCGACACCGGCAAGGTCTGTCCGCTCGCCAAGATGTACACCCTCGGCAGCGGCTTCATTCCCGCGCCCAACCACGCCGGCGGTCTTCGCTATCACGGCATGAGCCCGGTGCTTTCCGAACTCTATGACGAGGGTCTGATGGAAGCTACCTCCGTCGTGCAGACCGACGTCTTTGCCGCCGCCGAGCAGTTTGCCCGCGTGGAAGGCATTCTGCCCGCCCCCGAAAGCTCCCACGCCATCCGCGTCGCGATTGACGAGGCGCTCAAGTGCAAGGAAACCGGCGAGGAGAAGACCATTCTCTTCGGTCTGACCGGCACCGGCTATTTCGATATGTTCGCCTATGAGAAATTCCATAACGGCGAGATGACCGATTATATTCCCACCGATGAGGAACTTGCCGCCAGTTTTGCCACGCTGCCCAAAGTCGGCTACTGATTAGCCGCGCAGCGGCGCGGGGTGCAGGGGGTGAGCTCCCTGCCGAGGTCAAGGGCGAGCAGCCCTTGCAGGGAACCGGGGGCAGCGCCACCGGCAGGCAGGCGGAAGCCTGCCGAGCGAATCGCGCTAAGATGACCAACGGGGTCGGGCGAATTCCCAAAAGGAACCCCCAAAAATAGATTTTTCCCATAGCGCTGTAAACACACAAAAAGACCCGTCGGTGAATTTTTGAAGCGATTCACCGACGGGTTTTTGATGATTTTATATCACAGCATCCTGCATAGACCTCTCCCCCGTCACCCATTCGCCCAGACGGTTCGCCAGCCGCTCCGTAAAAAAATCGGAGTACGCCGCGCCGCACGCACGCTTGCGCCGGAAGTACGGCAAAAACCCCCATGCGGCGGACGGTATGCCCATGACAAGCAGATACAGCGGTCCGAACAGCAGCGATTGAATGGTATGTCCGTACTCATGCACCAGCAGGCATTGCTTCATCTGAAAATAGGGAATCCTGCCCTTTTTGCGCTTGTCCCGCGCGGGCTTGGTGGTGACAAACAAAAACAGTCCGAAAGACGCGCTGAACGGAAATGCGCCTTCCGTTACCACCGCGCCGTGATAGCAATAATGCCGGCATCTGATATTCCACAGAAACACCGCCAGTCCCAACAGCGTCTGCGGCAGTCCCCATGTGCATTGCAGAAGGATGTAGAGAACACCTCTGATTGCCTTCACGCTATCGTCACCTTCCAAACATTCTCATCAAATCGCTCAAGCTATCCATTTCGGCATCGGGCATTTCGCTCTCGTCCGTTATCTGCCAATACTGCCCGAAGCCTTGTCTGATCCATATCGTTTTCATGCCCAGTGCCTTGGCGGGTACGATATCATTATCCACACGGTCGCCGATCATCACGGCATTTTCGGGCAGACAGCCTGCCTGTTGCAGCGCTATCTGAAAAATACGCGGGTCGGGCTTCGACACGCCCGCTTCCGCTGAGGCTGTCAGCACATCCACATACTGTCCGATACCGAATGCCTTCAGCCGTTCCGCTGTACCGGGAAGCTGGTTGGCAATAATTCCTATATGATAATTCTCCCGCAGCGTGGCAAGGCATCCCGACGCGTCGGGATATAATATCTCATCCTCACTGTGCCACGCGGGAACCGTAATGCCCAGCAGCCCTGCCGTTTCCCCATCGCCCTTCCTGTTCCGGCGGTAGAAATCCAGCGCCGTGCGGGTTACATACGACGCACTCACACCCGCCGCTTGTGCCATGTCGCGGAACCGATGTTCGTATGCCAGCCGCTCGTCCACCAGTGTGGAACCGATGTCAAAAAACAGCCATGTCACTTTTGCAAACCGATCATCCATAGAAATCACTCGTTTCCGATTGCTTCTTGGCTCCAGTATACCACAGAGCATCGTCAAGTGTATCACCATTTTGTAAAGCTATCCCGGGTACGTTGCCGAAAATTATCCATCAAAAAAAATAATAAGCGCAAAATCCCAAAAAAACACTTGACCCCTACGTTACGTCATAGTTTATAATGATCTCACACGGAAGGGAGGCATTCCGAATGAGAACAATCCATGAAGTAAGCCGGTTGGCTGGCGTGAGTATACGCACGCTGCAATACTATGACAAAATCGGACTTCTGACACCGTCCGCACACACCGCGTCAGGCTACCGTCTGTATGACGATACCGACATCGAAAAGCTGCAACAGATTTTGCTGTTCCGCGAACTGGAATTCCCGCTGAAAGAAATCCGGGAAATCATGCGCAATCCGGACTTCGATAAACTCAAAGCACTGGAACAGCAGATTACACTTCTCACGCTCAAAAAGGAGCATATGGAAAACCTCATTGCCCTTGCCCGCGAAATCATTATGACAGGAGAAAGAACGATGGACTTTACCGCTTTTGACACACAAAAAATCGACGCATACGCCGCACAGGCGAAGGCTTCGTGGGGTCAAACGCCCGAATACAGGGCGTTTGACGAAAAGAACCGGAACCGGACACCGGAGGAACAACAGGAGATTTTCAGCCGTATGATGAATCTCTTTGTGGAATTCGGCGCGATACAATCACGGGAGCCCGGTTCGGAAGAAGCTCAGGCATTGGTCAGACGGCTGCAAAATTTCATTACGGAACATTTCTATCCCTGCTCCGACCAAATCCTTGCCTCGTTAGGGGAAATGTACGGCTGCGGCGGGGAATTCACCCGGAACATCAATGCCGCCGCCGGAGAAGGGACTGCCGAATTTGTATCGGCTGCTATCCGGATTTACTGCCAATAAAACCCATTCCGTCATCTATCCGCAAAACAGCCGCCGCACAGGGGAAGTCCATACCTCCCCGCGCGGCGGCTTGTGATTGTTGCTGTATTCAGATTCCTAATTTTCTATCTGCCGGGAGCAAACGCGAAACCGTCCGTTACTCTGTGATTTCGACCGAAGCCTGACCGATTACATCCTTATACTCATTGAAGAATGTGATCGTGAGTGTTCCGAATCCATATACATCATTGTACGATCCGGCGCGCCACGACCAGTATCCGTTTTGTCCGTCCTTGAATGTGACATCAGAGGGCGCACTGATCAACGTAACACCGTTAGGCAGCGCAATTTTATAAGAAATGTGTGTCGTATCAGTACTCGAAAGCGGATTTACCACGTCAAACCGGCAGACAATCATGGATTTCTTGTCTATGGAAGCCAGATGAGACGTTCCGTTTCTGCTGTTGGTGAAAAACAGATTGACCAGTTTGAAACCGTGCAAACGATTATAGAGCGTATCGGCGTCCTCGTATTTCGCCTGTGTCAGTTCATCGATATATTTGTCAACCGTTGCGTCGGTATCGTCCCAGCGATCCTTAATGCATGCGTATTTCATTTTGTTGATCTCGTCCTCCAGACGATACTCTTCTATCGGCTCTGCTTCCTCAGCCACATCAGCGACTTCGTCCGAATCGGCATCCTCATCTTCATCGGCGTCTTCGTCTTCATCGGCATCCTCGGTTTCATAGGGATCCTCGTAATGGTAAATTGTTGTCAGACCTTCGTCGCGCAATTTTTCCAGAAGAGGTACAGCTTCTTCATACCGGTTGTCATCCGCCAGTTGCTTCGCATACAGATAAACGGCATAATGGGCTTCATCCACACTGTTTTTATAATCGCCAATCCGTTCAAAACTGTGCTTGGCTTGCTCGTATTCCTCGGAACGCAGCAAAGCATAGCCCTGTTGATACATGGTCTCCTTCGCAAGGCTTTCGCTGTCCTTAAAGCTGCCAAGACGCGTAAAGCCATCATACGCATCCGCGTAGTTGTATTCCTTCAACGCTGCCAATGCCGCTTCATAGTCATTCTGGTGATTCCTGTATGTCCAAAACAGCAAACCCGCCGTCAACAGCACACCTGCACCGACAACCGCACCCAGAATGATCAGCAGTGTACGGAGAACGGATTTTTTCTTTTTGGTGTTTTCAACGGGTTCTGCAACAGGTGCCGCAACGGGTTCTGCAACAGGTGCCGCAACGGGTTCTGCGACAGGTGCCGCAACGGGTTCTGCGACAGGTGCCGCAACGGGTTCTGCAACAGGTGCCGCAACGGGTTCTGCGACAGGTG
>CAMJHU010000087.1 GCA_946405565.1 uncultured Clostridia bacterium | reverse complement strand
CGTTCGTACCGCTGTCCCAGACAGTGACCTTATCAATCTTGATATTCTTGACGGCCTCGACCTGCGTCTTGACCAGATCTTCCATCTTATCCGCCAGAATGAGCTGCACAGCGTCTTCCGCGTTGCCGCCCGCCGCCGTGACAATCTGCGCGAAACCGGCAGCCTGCTTGGTCAGGATCTCCTGCATACCGCGTGCCTGCGCTTCCATCTTGGCATAGATAGCGTCGGCTTCACCGCGTGCCTTCCGACGGATCATCTCCGCCTCGGCTTCGGCTTCAATTTCGACGCGCTGCTTCTCGATTTCCGCCTTGACCAGAACGTCCGCGCGCTGGGTGGCGGCTTCACGTTCCGCACGGGAATCTTCGGCGTTCTTCTGGGCGATATAGGATTCCTCGAGTGCCTTTGCCTTGGCGACGTTTTCCGCGGCAACGGCACGTCTGGCAGCTTCGGCTTCACGCTCGCGGCGGGTTGCGTCGGACTGCGCGATGGCAGCCTTTGCCTCGTTTTCACCGTTGATAGCGGCGGCGTTGGCGGAGGATACGTTGATTCTTTCATCCTTCTGGGCGTTTGCCTGACCGATGGAACCGTCGCGGTTCTTCTCGGCGACGCTGATCTTTGCGTCATTGATGGCGCGGGCGGCGGCTTCCTTACCGAGAGCCTCGATATAGCCCGATTCATCGGTAATATCGGTGACGTTCACGTTGATGAGACGCAGACCGATCTTTTTGAGTTCGCTTTCGACGTTATGGCTGACCGCTTCGAGGAACTTGTCGCGGTCGGTGTTGATTTCCTCGATTTCCATCGTGGCGATGACCAGACGGAGCTGACCGAAGATGATATCCTTGGCAAGCTCCTGAATCTCGCTCAGGCGAAGACCCAGCAGACGTTCCGCCGCGTTCTGCATGATGCCCGGCTCGGTGGAGATACCCACCGTAAAGCGGGAGGGTACGTCAATACGGATGTTCTGACGCGACAGTGCGTTGGTCAGATCCACGTTGATGGAGATAGGCGTGAGGTCGAGATACTGATAATCCTGAATGACCGGCCACACAAACGCCGCGCCGCCGTGGATACATTTGGACGACATACTCTCGCCGTTCTTGTCGTTGCCGACTTTACCGTAGATAACCATGATTTTGTCGGAGGGACACTTGCGGTACCGCGACAGCACCACCGCGAACATACTGAAAACCAGCAGCGCGATGACAATAAGGGTGATGAATACTTCTGATGGCATGGTTCATAACTCCTTTTTGAAAAGAATTTTTTAATAAAAACAGAATAAATGATTCGTCATATTCTGTTTCTTTGCAAATAAAGGAAAAAATAAATTACGATTTGTATAATATAAATTACATAATACAATATGCAATCTGGTGTTTGATACAATAGGCTTCGGCGGCACTGCCTTGGTTGACATAGATGGCGGCGCCGCAATAGGTAAAGGCATTCTCACCGATGGATGTGACCTTGTCTTTCAGAATGACCCATTTGAGATTGGTGCAGCCATAGAACGCGTCACTGCCCACGGATTGAAGACCGTCCGGAATGGTCACGGTTTCCAGCGCTTCACAGCCCTTGAACGCCATGTCGCCGATGCTTCTGACCTTCTTGTGCAGCTTGATATTTTTCACAGTGGTATTTCCCGCAAAAGCGCCGGAAATATGTTTCACGCCGCCCGGAATCTTGACGTCCACCTTGTCGTCGGTATACGCAATCAGCACACCGTCCCCGACGGTGACAAATTTATCCTTTTTAGCGGCACTTTTCAGCCACGGTGTCCCCGCAAACGCTCGCCCGCCGATATCGCTCAGCATGTCGGCAACCGTGATATCCTTGAGCGCCTTGCAGCCGTAAAACGCGCCGCGTCCCACGGAAGTGACGCCCGCGGGAATTTCGACGGCTGTCAGCGCGGTGCAATTGGTAAAGGCGTACTCGCCGATGCACATATCACTGGCGCTCACGGAAAATGTGACCGAGGTCAGCGCCGGACAGTTTCCGAAGGCATTCGCGCCAATGGATTTCATCTCGCTTCCGAAAGTGACGGAATGCAGCATTTCCTCTTCGGCAAAGACCGACGGGGCAATGCCCCTCACCGGCACGCCGCTGATCTCGTCGGGAATGTTTACATCCGATTGCGACACCAGATGCTTGGTGATAATGATATAGCTGCCGTTGTCACTGTCGCTGACCATCTGATAGTCAAAGCACAGATTATTCAGATCATATGGCGTAACAAACTGCGAGGTACACCCCGCCAGCAGTCCGATGACAAACATACCGGCTGCCAGCAGTCCCAGCCTGAGCCACAAGCTCTTTTTCCTACAAAATTTCAAGATAATGCCCCTCTCCATTTTATCTGTGGGATTCAGAAAGAAAATGATTGACAAAATCATTATAGCACGCCGGTTGGAAATTGGCAATATCTATGAAGATGTTTCGCGTTTTTTTTATCTTTTTTATTGCTTCCGATTGGACCGTTTCAGCAGCTTTTCCGGGTTATTGACATAACTGTGTACCACGCTCCCGCAGTTGCGGCAGATGATGTGATACAGCACGCTGCCCGACCAGAGATTTTCCGTCCCGGTTACGGCGCCGTATCCGCTCTGATACCCTTCCGCGAATTCCGTTCCGCCGCAGAACGGACAGTTCTGAATTTTGACCGGATGTGTGTTCATGATTGTTTTTCCTCTGTTTTGTCTGTGTTTTCTGTCTTTTCTGTACTGTCTTCTGTCGCTTTGCTTTTTTTCCGGGTGGAATCATAGAGAACGCCCAGGCACATTCCCAGACACATCCCCGTACTCATGCCGATGAGCATATTTTTGAAGATGAACTGCCCCACCGTCATGCCCAGACCCATGCCCAGACACATGCCGATGGCAAGACCTTCGTGACTTTCTTTTTCTTCATTTGTTTTGGGTTCGTTTGCGGGATTCTGGGTTGTTTCGATTTTGTTTTTGTCTTTGTTTTCGTCTTTCATGGGTTGTCTGCTCCTTTTTTATGCGCCTTTTTTTGCGCCTTTCCCCGTTTGAGAGATTGGCTCGATTTGCTTTGTGGGGGTTCTGTTCTGTATTCGCCCGACAGCGTTGGTTATCATGGTGCGTCTCGCTCGGCAGCACGTTGTGCTGCCTGATAGGGCTCTGCCCCATTCCCCGCCGGTGGCGCTGCCCCCGGACCCCTGCCAGGGAGCTCACCCCCTGGACCCCGCGCTCCGCATTCGCTCCGCTAATTGGCGCTTCGCGCTTTTTCTTCTTTTACGCTTTGATGGGCTTGACTTTCAACACATTGCCGACTGCCATGCCCACCACTTCGACTGTCTCACCGTATTTCAGCGGACGGTCCGCCTCGGTCATCGCTTCCGCCTCAGTGAGCCTTCCCTGAATGATGACATTCACCTTGCCCGAACCGCCCATATTGGCAGGCACCGTGATATACACCTCGCCCATCTTGCCCACGGCATTGTCCATCTGCAAGGTGCCGTTTTCGTTGAGCGACGCCGCCCAGCGGAAGAACCACGCGACCAGCAGCAGCGCCAGCGTACCGGCAATGAACGCGGTGATAATCGCGGCGGCGGCGCTGCCGGTCAGTGAGAGCGCGGAAAGTCCCGCCCAGCCGCCGACTGCCAGAAACGCCACGATACCACGAACCGTGAAAATCCGCAGTCCGGAATCGCCCATATGTACGTCGGTCGCGTCAGGCGCGTCGTTGCCGAAGACCCCGTCAATGCCGTTATCGCCCTGCACGTCCACGTCGGTATGTCCCGCCATACCGATAAAAATCATCACGGTTTGCAGAATCATGATGACCGTCGCGGGAATCGCCACACACAGCAGCACGCTTCGCAGCGGATCCAGCATAAACCATTCTTTCATTTTATATACAACTCCTTTACCATAAAGAAATCTATTCCCTTTCTGATACGCTTTTCGATTTCAAACAATTCCGCATTATGAATTACGAATTATGAATTTCCTCCAGTTCCGCCTCGGCAGATTTGCGGAGTTCGCTGCTGATGTAGGTAAGCATCATGATATGCAGCGCGTCGTGCAGACGTTTTTGCGTATCGCTGACGTGACCGGTATAGCCTTCGCCCGCGCCGTGATAATCCTGAATTTCCTCGTCAATGATGTCGTTAAGACGGTCAACGGTGAAAGATTCCACCGGCTCAATGCGTTTGACAATGCGGTAGATATAATTGTAGAGGTCGGCGTCCTTGATGATATCGTCGCTCTGGTCTTCCACATCGCCGTTGATGCACGCCATGAGACGGATAATGTGTTCAAGCTGCATGGATTTGCGCAGCATATCCACAATCAGGATACGCGCCACCTGCCGTTCGCCGTATTTTTTATCCAAGGGCGAGGGAATCCAGCCGCGTTTGATCCAGTTCTGGATGGTGGAGCTGCCCACGCCCGTGACCTCCACCACCTGCGACAGCATCAGACCGCCGGTGGCGGCAAAGGCGGGACGGATACTGTCGAAGTCTATCACATCCGGCTGTACCGGATTTTGTGTATGTGTCATTTGAATCAACCTCACGTTTCTATGATTTCAGCTTAGATTGTTTTGATTATATCACAGGTTCATATGATTTTCAAGTACAGTTATCTGATTTTGTATGAATTTTCTGTGAATTGAAAAGCGTATTGGTTTGTAATTGACTTTTCCACTGTTTCCACACCGATTGTGGAAAACCAAATGTAAATAAACCGAAAAAACCATTTTCCGCGTGTTGAAATACCGTTCCCAATCTGTTATACTATTAAAAATATCACTATCAAAAAGGAAGGTGAGGCGTTGCGCAGCAGGTTTTTTTATCCGATATGGCTGCTTCTGGCAGTAACGATGCTTATTACCGCACTCAGCGGGTGTTCCTCGCTCAAAAAACGATTGGTGGGGCATACCGATTCGCCGGTGTCCGTTGTGACGCCCACCGATCAGATCGTGCTGCTCAACAAACAGCAGCCGACCTATCAGATGATTCTTTCGGATGAACTGTACGGCTATCTTCAGAAAAACCGCGCCGACACGCTCCAGACATTGTCAACCTATTTTGACGTGACGGTACATGAGCAGATTGAAGAAAATGTGGTCTATCTGCGTCCGCACGGAAAAGAGGAAGTACTGCCGGCGGATGGGTCATCGACGGCAGCCGCGGCAGAAGCGCCGTCTTCCGTCAGTGAGGAAGAAAAAGCCCTCCGCGACCTGATTCTCCGAAAAGCCAAAACCGTCATCGGCAAGCCGGCATCTTACAGTAAAAAGCCCTACCGTGAATTATTGGTGCAGCGCACGGCGGAAGAATACCGTTCAGCAGCCGAACTTCTCGCCGTGCAAAAGATCACCTCTTTGCTTTACAGCGATTACTGCGTTGTTTCGGATGCCGAAGAGACGGCACTGGTGGGCGGTTCGCTGGAGGGAGCCTTTGACGCGCTGGAATTTTTTCGCACCGCTTATATAGACCGCGGCACATTGCGCGGTGATTTCTATCTGGTGGAAAAGCCTCAGAATCTATACCATGAGGCGGAATATCTTCATCCGACGATTGACGGCAGAAGTGTGGGCGATTATCTGATCGCGCTCCAAAGCGACGAGACATATTATGACAGCGCTGACTGCGGGGATTATCTCAACCAGTATTTCCGGAAACATCTGGGGAGCAGGCTGCCGGTCAGTCACGGCAGCGAAGCCATTGTGCGGCAGCGTACGATTGTCATCGGGCGGATGGACGATGATTCTGTGAGCGGAGCGTTTTATGAAGGCAAGCCGGATATCTTTGACTATCTCATCGAGCAGAGCGGCGACGATCTCTATCTGCTGGGCGGCTCGGACTGGGCGCTGCAATACGCGGCGGACGAACTCATCCGGCTGTTTTTCTCGCAGAGTAAGAACGTACCCGACGGATATCGCAGCAGCGGCAGTATATACGGCAAGTCGCTCTTTGCCAAAACCGAGGGCGCTGATCTGCGCATTATGAGCAATAACGTCTGGGACAAGCCCTGCAATACCACCGCGTGGCAGATGCAGGGGGAGGACTGCTCGAATTATGTGCGCTTCCGTCAGATGGCGAAGGCGTATATGGCATAGGATCCCGACGGGCTGGCGCTGCAGGAGATCAACCATTACTATATCGTTTCGGTGGTGAAGGCGATCAACGATAGCGGACGGCATTATCAGGTCGCCGACCATTATGTGAAGGGGAGAGCCTATCGCAACTGGACGCCGATCCTCTATAATACCGAAACGCTCACGCTGCTGGACGGGGATTCCCATACCTTCCGCTACGCGAGCAATAAAGACAGTAAATCCTATACATGGGCATATTTTGAAGAAAAGAAGACCGGCAAACGGTTTGTGGTTTTTTCGACGCATCTGTGGTGGCGCAAGAATACGCCTGCCGCTCCCAACAATTCTCTGTACCGGAAGAAGCAGTTGGAAGAGGTCTGCACCAAGGCGAATGAGCTGGTGAAGGAATATGACTGTCCCTGTCTGATTCTGGGGGATCTGAACTGTACCGTATCGGCGGAGGAATACGGGGTGCTGGAGAAGATGGGCTTTGCGGACTGCTATGACATTGCCACGCAGTACGCGGAGGATTCTTCCGGGCGGTATACCTGTAATGATAAGACGTTCAGTTATCGGGTGAAGGGCGACGGCTATCGGAAATCGATTGATCATATCGCGGCGAAGCATCTGAAGAAGAGTAAGGTGCTGACGTATGATTATGTGACGCCGAATTTTTACGGGAAGCTGTCGGATCACGCGCCGGTGTATGTTGATATTCAGTGGTAAAAAAAGAAGAAAAGCGCGAAGCGCAATTAGCGAAGCGTGGGATTCCAAAGGGACGAGTCCCTTTGGCGGGTGCAGGGCAGGAGCCCTGCCAGGGAGCGGGGCAGCGCCCCGCAAGGCAGGCGTAAGCCTGCCGAGCGAAACGAGCCACGATCCGCGACGGGGTTTGGCGAATACAGAAAAGGAACCCATACAATAGACTTTCCCCCATATTCCATCAGGGAAAATCCATATATGGGCATCTCTTTCCGTGTTCGCCCTTGACGATTGGTCATCCGGGCTGATTTTGCTTTTGGGGGGTATCCCTTTCCGTGTTCGCCCTTGACGATTGGTCATCCGGGCTGATTTTGCTTTTGAAGGCATCCCTTTCCGTATTCGCCTTTCCCCGTTGTGGGTCTTGGTGCGATTCGCTCGGCAGCACGTTGTGCTGCCTCGTGGGACGCTGCCCCACTCCCCGGCAGGGCTCCTGCCCTGCACCCGCGAGGAGGGCAGTGGCCCCCCTCGAC
>CAMJHU010000086.1 GCA_946405565.1 uncultured Clostridia bacterium | reverse complement strand
CATGAAAATAGACCCCTACCGGCAGGGAAACCGTGCCGCTCATGATTCCTGCCGACGTGCCGCGGCGCGCCGTTTATCGAGATAATTTTCGAGAATAATCACCGCAGAAACCGCATCCACCACCGCCTTGCGCTTTTTGCCGCGGGTATTGGTGGCGTTGAGAAACTGATGCGCCTCCATCGTGGTGCAGCGTTCGTCCAGCAAATCCACCGGCAGACCGCTGACGCGTGCGAGGTCATCCGCAAAGCGGCGGACGTTCTGCGCGCTTGCTCCCTCCGAACCGTCCATATTCACCGGCAGACCCACGACGATCTGTCCGGCTTGCTTCTCAGCGGCGAGAGCCGCCACTTTCTCCACCAGCGCGGGGATATACTTTTCCGCAATCACCATGACAGGAGAGGCAAGCAATTCGCCCGGATCGCACACGGCAATACCCGTCCGCGCCAGTCCGAAATCCACCGACAGGATTACCATAGCTTCACACCGCCCACCAGATCGGCGATATGATCTATGCCGTTTTCTTCGAGATATTCGTCCATGCCCTCGATGATATGCAGCGGGGCATACGGGTCGGCAAACATCGCGGTTCCCACCTGAATGGCGGAAGCGCCGGCCAGCACCATTTCAATCGCGTCCTGCCATGTGGCAATGCCGCCCAGACCTACCACGGGAATCTTCACTGCCTGATAAACCTCGTTGACCATGCGCACCGCGACCGGGAAAACTGCCGGTCCTGACATGCCGCCCTTGTTGTTGCGGAGAATCGGACGGCGGGTGCGGATATCAATGCGCATACCCAGCAGTGTGTTGATGAGCGACACACTGTCCGCTCCGGCAGATTCCACCGCTTTGGCAATCTCGGCAATGCTGGTGACATTGGGCGAGAGCTTGACCATGAGCGGCTTGCGGGGACATTTGTCCTTGACAATCCGGGTAATCTGCGCCGCCGTCACGGGAGAAGTACCGAATGCCGCTCCGCCTGCCTTGACGTTGGGACAGGAGATGTTGAGTTCCAGCATGTCGATATCGGCTTCGTTGACCTTTTCGGCAATGGCGGCATAATCCTCTTCGGTGCCGCCCGCGATATTGGCGATCACCACAATATCCTGCTGCCGGAGCCACGGCAAATCATGCTCGATAAAATGTTCCACGCCGGGATTCTGCAAGCCCACGGAATTGAGCATACCGTCGGGGGTTTCGGCAATACGGGGCGGAGGGTTGCCAAGTTTCTCGCGGATGGTCATACCCTTGCAGGAAATGCCGCCGAGACGGGAGATGGGATAGAATTCGTTGTATTCGCGTCCGAATCCGTAGGTGCCGGACGCGGCGATGACGGGATTCTTGAAATCCACGCCGCAAAGCTGTGTTGCCAGTCGGTTCATTGCCAGACCACCTCCCTGCTGTCGAAAACGGGACCGTTCTTGCACACATGACTGTACGTCTCGGAACCGTCCTCCCGTCTGGTCTTGCAGGCACAGCCGAGACAGGCGCCAATACCGCACGCCATACGCTCTTCCAGCGAAACCATGCAGCGCACGCCGCGTTTTTCCGCCTCCGCCGCAACCAGCTTCAGCATAGGCGTGGGACCGCAGGCGTAGACCGCGTCGCAAGGAGATTCCTCGAGACGCGCTGCCAGCAGCTCCGTCACAAAACCGTGATGCCCGTAGGAACCGTCGTCGGTCGCAATGCGCACATCCGCGCCGTTTGCCTGAAACTCATCCGCCAGAATGACCGCCCGCAAGCTCCGGAAACCGAGCAGCACCGTGGCGTTTTCGCCACAGGCTGCCGACGCGCCCAGCAGCGGAGGAACGCCGATGCCGCCGCCCACAAAGACCGCCTTTTGGGCGGGATTGACATCAAAGCCGTTGCCCAGCGGCGCGAGAATATCCAGACTGTCCCCTTCGTTCAGGCGGGAGAGAATCGCCGTTCCCTCCCCGCGAATCTCAAAGACAAAACGAATCCATCCCGTCTCGCGGCTGAAATCGCAGACCGAGATGGGACGGCGGAGAGTCTTCCCTGTCACCCGCAGCTGCGCAAACTGTCCGGGCTGCATGATCTGCACCGCTTTTTCGGACTTCACCACAAAGCTGAAGGTCGTGCGGTTGAGCGAATCCTTTTGCAGAATCGGACAAAGCTCCTGTGTGTATTTCATCTGTATTCAATTGCCCCTTTCCTCTGGGAGTAATGTCAATATTGTAGCACACCCGGCGGGAGCTTGTCAATGATTCTCTCAGAGGGAATTGCCGAGTGCCTGCGCCTGCTTGCCGCTGACGATATCCGCCCATGCCTCATCGTCAAACGGAATGTCTTTGAAATAGTATCGTTTATCCTCATCGGTAATGGGTCGGATAACCTTGCAGGGGTTTCCGGCGGCAATCGACCAGTCGGGAATATCCTTTGTCACGACGCTGCCCGCGCCGATGACACAGTTGCTGCCGATCGTGACGCCGGGACAGATCACGACATTGCCGCCGATCCACACATTGTCGCCAATGGTAACCGGAATGCCGTATTCATACATACTGTTGCGGCTGTCGGGGTGAATCGGATGTCCCGCCGTGTAAATCGCCACGTTGGGCGCCATAAAGCAATTGTCCCCGATAGTGATTTTGGCAACATCCAACATGGTACAGTTATAATTGGCAAAGAAGTTGCTTCCTACCTCGATATTGAAACCGTAGTCACAATAGAACGGCGGGTTAATCCACGCGCCTTCGGATTTGCCAAGCAGTTCCTTCACGACTTCGCCCAGTGCCTTGAAATCGCTTCGATCCATCGTGTTGAGCTTCTGGGTAAGAATTCTCGCCTTTTTCTGCTGCTCCATCACGCTGTCATCCGAGATGTAAGCCATACCTGCGTCGCGTCTTTCGATGTTGTTCATTGTGAAATACTCTCCCTTGTAATGTTTTTGAGCCATTTATATTTTTTGTAATACCAATAAACCACCGGCAGTTTGATGATTTCATCGGTATTAAGCACCAGATAAACCCCTATCACCGGCAGTTTGAGCACAAATGCCGCGATCAGCCCCGCGGGAACCACGATACACCACATGGTGACCGTATCGCAGATCAGCCCGAAACGGGTGTCGCTGCCTGCCGGGAAGATGCCTGCAATGACAGTGCAGTTGATGGATTTGCCAATGATATAATAAGAACAGACCAGCAGCATGATGTTAAGATATCCCGCTGCCGTCTCACTCAGCGTGAAGGTCATCCGCATAATCAGCGGGATACACAGCAGGATGATACCGCCCGTGACCGCTCCGGCGAGGATGGACAGCCGGGAAAGCCGATCGCCGCAGCGCTTCGCCCGTTCCATATGACCGCTGCCAAGCTCATTGCCGACCATAATGCCGCTCCCCGTTCCTATGCCGAGGCAGACGCAGGCGATGATATTTTTGACAATATTGGCAACGGAATTGGCTGCCACGGCATCATTTCCCAGATGACCCATAATGACCGAGAACATCGTAAAGCCGCAGCCCCAAGCCAGCTCGTTGAGCAGCATGGGTGCGGTATAGCGGACAAAATCCTTCTGCAATACCCTATCCGCGTCAAGGAGATAGGGTAGCCGGATTCTGACCGGCACCTTTCTGCCGTTTTCCAGCAGCACCAGCGCGGCTTCGACCAGCCGGGCGAGCAGCGTCGCATAGGCGGCTCCTTCGATACCCAGCGCGGGCAGCCCGCCCACTCCGAAAATCAGCAACGCATTCAGAATCAGGTTCAGCACCATCGCGGCAGAACTGTATACCGTGCTGCGAAATGTCCGCCCGCTGTTCTTCATAATGCAGAGATAAATCTGTGAAAATCCCATGAGCAGATAGGAAAAACTGACAATACGCAGATAGGGAATGCCAAGCGTAATCAATGCTTCTTCATTGGTAAAAATCCGCATGAGCAGAGACGGACATCCCAGCGCCGCTGTGAAGAACACAAAGGATATCAGCAGCGAAAACCGTGTGGCAATGCCCAGCGTTTTTTCCACTGCCACAATGTCTCCTTTCCCCCAATATTGCGCCGCCAGAATGGTGGTACCGATGGTGAGCGCTACAAAAAACAGATTGAGAACAAACTGCACTTGTGTCGCCAGTGAGACCGCTGACAGGGAATCCTGATTTAAAAAGCCAAGCATAACCGCGTCTGACGCGCTTACAATGGCGGACATGAGATTTTGCAGCGCCAGGGGCAGCACCAGCGAAAACAGTTTCCTGTAAAATTGCGTTTTTTCGTTCATATCAACCCTACCTCTATTGATTTCCCGCTTCGGTTATGGTATTATTATAATATCAAAAAACCGGGATTGCTATAAAGATAGTCGCTGCTTTTTATAACAATCGTATCATAGGAAGTGACTGTCGGTGATTGATATACAGGTCATGCACGATTCCTCGGAAATCATTTTTTACAATACATCCGAGCTTCCGGTCAAAATCATCCAACCCAAATTGTCGGATTATCCCGGGATGCGGGTCATCTGCCACTGGCACGAGGATATCGAACTCATTTATACGCTGACCGGCAAAATGAATTATGAAATCAACGGAAAGACAATTCTTCTGCCGGAACACAGTCTGCTCTTTGTCAATTCCAGACAGCTTCATTTCGGATTTTCGGTCGGCGGCGCGGACTGTGATTTTATTTGTGTACTGTTTCATCCGTCGCTGCTTCAGTCAAACAGCTGGATGTATCAAACAATGGTTGAGCCGATGATCGGCAACGAGGGAATCGAATATTTGCTGTTTGAAGAAAACGACAGCGATGATTACGGAACCATGTCCGCCTGTATGCGTGAGATGCCGGTGCTGCGGCAAAAGGCTATGCGGGGATACGAATGGGAGGTTATGAGCCATCTCAACCGAATCTGGCGTGTGGTTTTCCGGCGATGCGAGGAGTTTCCCATGGAAACCCGACGAATCCTGCAGGAAGACAAGCAGGTGCAGAGAGAGATGGTGTCCTACATATTCAGCCATTACGCGGAACCTCTCACGCTGGAGGAAATCGCTGCGTCAGGAAAGGTCAGCCGGAGCAAATGCTGTGTGATTTTCAAAAAATTCCTGGGCGAATCCCCCATTGATTTCGTGAATTCCTACCGCCTTGAAAAAAGCTGTCTGGAACTGAGAAATACGCGGCACAGCATCACCGAAATCGCCCTACGCTGCGGATTCAATCATTCCAGCTATTTTACCAAGCTGTTCACCCGGAAATACGGCTGCACGCCAAGTCGGTTCCGAAAGACATTCTGCTCCTGACAGGTCGTTTTCCAAAAGCAATGCGCCTTTTTCGCAAAAGAGGATTGCATCACGCTTCCGACTGTGCTATACTTTTGAACAACAGGATGTTCTATGAATGAAAGGATGTGAAGAAAATAAAGAATAAACAAATTGCGGCACTGCTGTTCTGTGGTACGATACTGCTGCATATGTCGAACTGCGGCAGAGTGTGGGAGGAACAGATCGAAATCGACGGTGTGCGATATCCCGCTGAAACGCGGGAATGGGTGCAAACCAACCCGGATTTTTCGGATTATGCCGCGCTGCGGCAGTTCAGACAGCTTCGGACGGTGGATCTTACCATCCGACAACTTGACGCCGCGGAATATGAAACCATCCGACAGACATTGGGCGGTCAGGTGGAAATCATTCGGAACGCACCGTTTGACGGAGAATACCTCATCACCACCACTCCGGCTGTGCGCTTATCTCATGAACCCACCGCTCAGAATATCGATGAAATTGCTGCTTTTACGCATTTGCAGACGATCACTGTGGAAAACAGCCCCATCACGGATTCGCTGATGTCATTTGTGCAGGCCGCCCGGGACGAAAATCCCGGCGTGAAGCTGGAATGTGCCACGTCGGTTTACGGGGTACCCGTGAACGAGGCAACCGAAACGCTTATACTGGACAACATTCCCATTGACGACCTCACGCCCCTCCAGCTGGCACTGGAGCTTTTTCCGGCTCTGAAAACCGTCGAAATGAATGAGTGCGGTCTGAGCGACGACATCATGGGACAGCTGCGGGAAGATTATCCCGAGGTCTATTTTGTATGGACGATTCATTTTCTCATCTATTCCATGCGCACTGACGCGCAATGCTTCTCCACGCTGGTGGCAGGCGGCGAACCGAGGGGTTCGGAAGAAGAATTCGCGTCCATCTTCCGCTACTGTACGGAACTGCGGGCGCTCGATCTGGGTCATCAGTACATCTCCGATATCAGCGAAATCCGCCATCTCACCAAGCTGCAAACGCTCATTCTCGCGGACAACCGCATCTCCGATATCTCCCCATTGGAAGAACTGCACGATCTGAACTTTGTAGAGTTGTTCCAGAATCAAATTACCGACGTCACACCGCTCACCAAACTGACTCAATTAGAGGATCTGAATATCATGTACAACGGTCGGCTCGAAAATCCCACCGAGCTTGCGCAATGCCGATCCCTGCGCCGTTTGTATATCGCGCACTGCGGTCTGTCGGCAGCGGACAGGCAAACGCTTGCGCAGGGGCTTCCCGAAGGCTGCGAACTCAACACCACGAATCCCAACTGCGTCCACGGCGGCTGGCGCACACCCGAAAAAGTCACGGCAATTCGGAAAGCATTCAAATACTGGCGCAAGGTCAAAGAATACCGACGCTGGGACGACGTGACATATGAATAGAAAGGACGGTGATCCAATACTGTGGCGAAAACAAAAAGTGTCTATGTGTGCCGCGAGTGCGGATACGAATCCAGCAAGTGGTACGGCAAATGTCCGTCCTGCGGGGAATGGAACACGCTGGAAGAACAGGTGAGGGAAGCGCCGTCTCCCCCTTCCGGCTCTTCGGGACTCCGGCGGGGGGATATTCCCGCCGTGACCCTCGCCGCGTCTGACCTCCCCTCCCCTATCCGCGATATCAGCACGAAGGACGAACCGCGCTATTCCACCGGTATGGGTGAACTGGATCGGGTATTGGGCGGCGGCATTGTCAAAGGATCGCTGATTCTGCTGGGCGGCGACCCCGGCATCGGCAAATCCACTATATTGCTGCAAATCTGTCAATACATGGGACGCGGGCTGAAAATCCTGTATGTCTCGGGCGAAGAATCGCGGCGGCAGCTCAAACTGCGCGCGATGCGGCTGGGTGTGGACAGCGAAAACCTCTATGTGCTGGCGGAAACCGACATCGCCCGCGTGATCGAAACCATTCGCGTCACCAAGCCCGATATCGTGATGATTGATTCGATTCAGACCATGATGATCAAGGAACTGAGTTCCTCGGCGGGAAGCGTGGTACAGGTACGGGAATGCACCAACGCCATTATGCGTCTGATCAAGGCGATGGA
>CAMJHU010000085.1 GCA_946405565.1 uncultured Clostridia bacterium | reverse complement strand
CCTGGACCCCGCGCTCCGCATTCGCTCCGCTAATTGGCGCTTCGCGCTTTTTCTTTTTCCGTTTATTTGGAAAACGTTACGGCGATTTTTTTGCCGTCTGTTTCGTAGAGCAGTGTGCCGTCGAGATCGGTACGGTTGACCTCGCAGTTGATTTCCGCCAGCCGTTCCAATGTCTGCTGATGGGGATGCCCGTAGCTGTTGTCGGCTCCCACGGAGATAGCGGCGTATCGGGGATGTACCGCCTCCACAAACGCGGCGGAGTTGGACTCCCGCCCGCCGTGGTGCGAGACTTTGTAGATATCGGCGCTGAGATCAAATTGCTTTTTTTTGAGCAGTTCTTTTTCCACGTTTTTGGTGGCGTCGCCGCCGGTGAGAATGGAAATATTCTGATAGGTAAATTTCAGCATCACGGAATAATCGTTGAGATCGGTGTATTTGGCGTTCTTCTTGGGGGAAATCACCAGCATGGTCACACCGTCGAGATCGTATTCCTTGCCGGGGGTGGGACGGGTGATTTTGAGCTTTCTGGCGCTGATGGCGTCCAGCACCTCGGTATAGGTCTTGGTGGTCGGGGTCATTTCCTCGGAGGTCTGGGGCATCATCACCTTGTCAATGGTGAGCTTTTTGCTCTTGATGACCGTATCCATGCCGCCGATGTGGTCGGAATGGGGATGGGTTCCGATCAGCCAGTCCAGATGGGTGACATTAGCCTTTTCCAGATAGTCCAGCACGGTGCCGCCCATACCGTTTTCGCCGCAGTCCACGAGGACGTTTTTCTCCCCGCACTGAATCAGCGCGGCATCCCCCTGTCCCACGTCGATGACGTGCATCCGGAGTACGGCTTCGCCCTCCAGTGTCTCGCCGACGGTCTCATAGTTGTTTTCGCCGAACAGCAGCTCCAGCCATTCGTTGGCTTCTTCTTCGGTGCAGCCCGTCAGCGTGCCGGTCAGAATTACCGCCGCTGTCAGTACACCGCACAGCAGCGCCCAAAAACGCCGCTTGATAGGATGGAAGTTCATTTATTTACCGGTTCCTTTCTTTTTCTGTTTGTTTCGGATGGGGTGACGTTTGGCGGGCTTGCCGGAGACGGATGCCCCCCGCTCTCTCCTGCCGCTTTTGGATGGTTTGGCGGCTTTCCCTTCCTGCCGCTGCCGATACCGCGGCGAGGGCTTGATGAGACAGTCGGGCGACGTACCGATAAGATCGGTGCGTCCCGCTTTGATCAGGGCTTCCTCCACGACGTCGTGGTTCTCCGGGCGGAAATATTGCAGCAGCGCCCGCTGGAGGGCTTTTTCCTGCGGTGTGCGCGGCACATAGACCGGCTGGAGCGTGTAGGGGTCGAGCCCGGTATAAAAAATACAGGTGGAAATGGTGCCGGGCGTGGGATAGAAATCCTGCACCTGCTCGGGGTGGAGATGCTCCTTTTTGAGGAAGAGCGACAGCTCGATGGCGTCGTTGATGGTGCTGCCGGGATGGGAACTCATCAGATACGGCACCAGATACTGCTTCTTGCCGATTTCCTCGGTGATGCCGTAGAATTCCTTGGCAAAGCGTTTGTACACCTCAAAATGCGGCTTGCCCATTTTATCGAGCACCTGCGTGGAACAATGTTCCGGCGCGACCTTCAATTGACCGCTGACGTGAAATTCCACCAGCTCCCGCATGACGGCGGGGTCTTTTTCCAGAATCAGGTAGTCGAAGCGGATGCCCGAGCGGACAAACACCTTCTTCACGCCGGGTACCGCCCGCACCCGCCGCAGCATCTCGAGAAATTCGCTGTGATCCACCTGTAACGCGGGACAGGGTTCCGGCGCCAGACAGCGCCGTCCGCCCCGGCACATGCCCGCCTTTTCCTGTTTCAGGCAGGAGTGAATGCGGAAATTCGCGGTGGGTCCCCCCACATCGTGGATATAGCCCTTGAAACGGGGGTTCCGGGTGAGCTTTTCGGCTTCCCGCACGACCGAATCAATGCTGCGGGTGGAAACCTGCCGCCCCTGATGAAACGCCAGCGAACAGAACGCGCACGCCCCGAAACAGCCCCGGTTATGAATGATGGAGAATTCCACTTCCTTGATCGCGGGAACGCCGCCCTGCGCTTCATAGACCGGGTGATAGGTGCGCTCGTAGGGCAGTTCATAGGTCCAGTCAAAGTCCTCGGTGGTGATGGGGCGCATCGGCGGATTCTGCACCAGTATCCTGTCGCCGTGGCGCTGGATCACCTTCCGCCCGTGTACCGCGTCCTGCTCGTCCTGCTCGATACGGCAGGAGACCGCGTATTCCCGCTTGGATTCCCTCACCCGTTCATAGGAGGGACATTCCGCCACGGAGCCCGGCACATACTCCCTGACCGGCACGGTGACACAGGTGCCGCGGATATCCGTGATGGACGACACCGGCTCGCCTTCGTTCAGTCGGCGGGCAATCTCCATCATGGCATACTCCCCCATGCCGTAGGAGAGAATGTCCGCGCCCGATTCGATGAGGATGGAGGGCTTCACCTCGTCGTCCCAGTAGTCATAATTGGCGAAGCGGCGAAGCGAGGCTTCCAGCCCGCCGATGATGATCGGCACGTCGGGATAGGCGGCGCGGCAGAGTCGGCTGTAGACAATCGTGGCGCGGTCGGGACGGAAGCCAGGCTTTCCGCCGGGCGAAAACGCGTCTTCGCTCCGCTTCTTTTTGGCGGCGGTATAGTGCGCCACCATCGAATCGATGTTGCCCGCGGTTATCAGAAAGCCCAGTCGCGGCTTACCAAACTGCCGGAACACCTCCGGACGGCGGATGTCGGGCTGGGGCAGAATCGCCACCCGATAGCCCTTGGCTTCCAGAATTCTGGAAATAATCGCCACCCCGAAGCTGGGGTGATCCACATAGGCGTCGCCCGACACATAGACAAAGTCCACGCTGTCCCAGCCCAATCGGTCGGTATCTTCACGCGAAATCGGTAAAAAAGCCATTTCGTCACCTCATTCCGAATCGTCCAGCCGCCTGACCCATGAAGCGGACAGAATGTCATCATACGATTCCTCGTCATCGTCAAAGAACTGTGTCAGATCACGCACGGGCGGTGAAGCAGGATGCTCCGCGGGGGTTTCTTCATACGGCGTCGCGGGAGACTCCGCCGGTACATTGTCCCACGGCATCCCGCTGTCCTCTGTATGCTCTTTAACATCCGTACCATCGTCAGCATCGAAGAACAGGGTGAAATCCCTCACCCGCGGCGTGTCCTCCGACAAAGCATTGCCGCTTTCCGATTCCGTCAGGAAGGAAACGAAATCCCGGATGGGTGTATCGCTTTCCGTATGCGCATCCGCCGGATCGGTTTCGATTTCCACGGCGGGGAGCGCCTCCGGCGCGGGCAGGACTTCCACTTCCACTTCCGGTTCCGTCTCCGGTTCGGCTTCCGTCTCCGGTTCGGGTTCCGTCTCCGGTTCGGCTTCCGTCTCCGGTTCGGGTTCCGGCAGGACTTCCTCTGTGTCAGAATCCTCGTCCCACGGCACATCGTCGTCGGTGGGTTCATCCGGCTCCCGCGTCCCGGTCAGCGCGGCGTATTCGTCCTCCGACTCGTCCGCGTTAAAGAATTCGGACTGCCGGGCAGTGATTTCCTCGTGATCGTTGTGGAGCGTCTGGGCGGCGAATTCGCTGTGATGGCGGATGAGCGGGTCATTCCGACCGGCGGGCATCTTGCTCATGGTCATTTCCAGCCATTGCGTGTGGGTAATCAGCACGGCGCGCGGCTTGGAGCCTTCAAAGGGTCCGATAATGCCCTGTTCTTCCAACTGATCCACAATCCGCCCCGCGCGGGCATATCCCACGCCCAGCCGCCGCTGGAGCAGTGAGGCGGACGCCTGTCCCGCCTCGGTGACAATCTCCACCGCCTTGTCGAAATGTTCGTCCTTGCCTTCAAAATCGGCGCCGTTATCGGAGGGAGCGCCGTCCAGCGAATGCCGCTCGATTTCGTCGGCGACGCTGTCGTCATACTCCGCGCTGCCGTTCTGCTTGATGAAGCGGATGACGCGGTTGACCTCCACATCATCCACAAAACAGCCCTGCACACGGGTGTGCTTGTTGGAGGACATGGGATGGTACAGCATATCGCCGTAGCCGATCAGATTTTCCGCGCCGCTCACGTCCAGAATGGTGCGGGAGTCAACCTGCGTGGGAACCGCGAACGCGATGCGGCTGGGGATATTGTTTTTGATGGTGCCGGTAATGACGTCTACCGACGGGCGCTGGGTGGCAAGAATCATGTACATACCCGCCGCACGCGCCATTGCCGCCAGCCGTCCGATGGAATCCTCCACTTCCTTGGGCGCGGCGATCATCAGATCCGCCATTTCGTCGATCACAATCACAATGCGGCACATCTTCTCAAATTCGCCGGTTTCCTCCGCCAGACGGTTGTAATTGGCGATGTTTCTCACGCCGCGCTCCTTGAGCATACCGTAGCGCTTGAGCATTTCGCTCACCGCCCATTGCAGTGCGCCCGCTGCCTTTTTGGGTTCGCACACCACCGGCACCAGCAGATGGGGAATTCCGTTGTACATATCGAATTCGACGGATTTGGGGTCGATGAGCACCATGCGCACTTCGGAGGGCGCGTATTTGTAGAGAATACTCATGAGAATGGAATTGACACAGACCGATTTACCCGAACCGGTGGAACCCGCGATGAGCAGATGCGGCATCTCCGAGAGGTCGCACAGCACAATATGTCCCTCGATGTCCTTGCCGAGTGCCACGGTCAGTGATCCTTTGGCATTGGCAAATTCCGGCGAGCCGAGTATCTCACGGATACGCACCATCTGCTTGTTTTTGTTGGGGATTTCGATGCCCACGGCGGATTTGCCGGGAATCGGCGCTTCGATGCGAATCGACTGTGCCGCCAGCCGCAGCGCGATATCGCTGGCGAGATTGGTGATCTTGTTGATTTTCACGCCGGGCGCGGGGGTGATCTCATAGCGCGTGACGGTGGGACCGTGTCGGATATCCGATACGGAAGCCTTCACGCCGTATTCTTCGAGGGCGGTGATGAGCCTGTCGGCGGTTTCGCGGATTTCCTGCTCGGTGTCGGTATCGCCTGTGTTTTTGGGCGCAATCAGCAGCTTCAGACCGGGGAACTGATACGCCGGTTCCTCCGCCGCGTCAGACTCGGCAAGCGCCACCTCCTCGATGGCTTGGGAGATGGCTTCCTGCTCTTCCCGAATGACCTCCGCCTGTTTTTTCTTTTTGCCCTTCACCCTAGCGGCGAGGTTCTGCATCACGTCGCCGATGCTCTGTTCCAGAATGGAATCCGGCGCGGAGGGTTCCTCCCCCTCCGCCACAGGCGGCAAGGCTTCCCCGGGGTCTTCGTCTGTGGAGACGAAAATATCGTCGGGTGCGGGCGGATGTTCCTGTGACGCTTCGTCTTCCTCCGTCTCCCCGTCGTCCGCAAAGCTGATCACCGCTTCGTCGTCATCCACGAACAGCGAGCGGACGTATTGCGACAGTTCGTCCCGGAACATCGCGGTGGAGATACGCCAGCCGCGCCGCACCGTGCTTCTCACGGTCTCGATCAGCGCGACCGGCGTGGTGTGGGAAATCAGCATGGAGAGTCCGAAGAGCGCCAGCGCGCAGAGTATCACGCCGCCCATCTTGCCCACAATCGCCAGCAGGATTTCTCCCATCAGTCCCCCGATCAGACCGGTGCCGCCCAGATGTCTGCCGTCCTCATAGATTTGCCCGATCAGAGCCAGCATATCATAGGCAAGCTCATGCTCCACCGTGCGATAGCCGTTGGACTGAATCAGAATGTACGTCATCACGTCGATGGTGATCAGGATGCCTGCCGCACCGCGCGTGATTTCGAGAATCCGCATGGCGCCCTTCTGTTTGGCAAACATATAGCCCGAATACACCAGCAGCGCATTCCAGAAAATCGCCATGTTGCCCAGAATGCCGAAAATAAAATTGTGCAGAACCGTCCAGAAATGTTCGCCCGGAAAGACGATCAGGGCGAGCATCAGCAGCGACAGCACCCCAAAGATGATGGAAGACAACTGCTGGTTCCAGCTGATCTCTTCCGCGTCGCCTGCGCCGCCGTTATCCTCCGCTTCCGCCGTATCCGAGGATTTTACCTCGTTCTCCGCTTCCTCCGCCATGGTTCTTCTCTCCTTTCCCGATTGCCCGCGCCGTGCGCCGGGGGATTTTTTCCGGGGCTGCGGCGCTTCTTCCGCCTCGTCCCGGCACCAGAGGCGGTCATGCAGCGCCGCGACCCCGTCGCCCACAGCGCGGAACGCGGCGGAACAGGCGTCCCCCACGCTGCCCCAAAACCGTCTCACACCGCCGGATATGCTCTGACGGCTCCGACGGCTGTCGGCTTTCCGGCGGTTTTTTGAAAAATTTCTGCCGGTTCTCCCGCGGGAAGCGGTGCCGGTCTTTCGTTTTGCCGAAGGGCTGCGACCCTTCCGGCGGGTGGTTTTCGCTTGTGCCATGTGAATCCAAAATACCCTTTCCGTAAATGAGGTGAGCCGCCAAACACAAATTTGAGGCACTCACGCAGTGTTACGGCGTTAAGTGCCTCAAACGGATAGCGGCGGATGGGATGCTCAGCCCAGCGAGAATCTCACGTCGGTGACGTTTTCAATGGTGGCGAGAATGATCACGATCACACCCAGAACCAGACAGTAATAGCCGAAATACTGGAATTTGTCGTTGGAAACCAGCCATTTGAGCAGCTTGATGGCAAGCACGCCCACCACGGCGGACACGATGACGCCCACGATCATCGCCGCGATCATCGAACCGCTCACCGCCGACCATTCCACGTCCTTGATTTCCAGCACATTGGCGGCGAGAATCGCCGGAATGCCCATGATAAAGGAGAATTCCAGCGCGGTGTTTTTCTCCGCGCCGGTGAGCATACCCATCGTGGTGGTGGTGCCGGAACGGCTGATGCCCGGCATGGCGGCAAGGCACTGTCCGATGCCCATCGCGCAGGCGTTGCGCAGGGTGAGCACGCCGTCCTTCTGCCGTTTGTCCGTGCCGAGACGCAAATCAAAGACCGTCGCGAGCAGAATCATGATGCCGGTGAAGACAAAGAACACGCCCTCCGCCATGATGCCGCTGTCATTGGAGAAATACTCCGAAAGGTCGGAAAGGCTCTTGACCGCTTCGCCGTCGGAGAGTTCCAGACCCATCCAGCCCAGCACCGGCAGGAACAGGGTAATCGCAAACGCCGACGCCACAAAGACAAAGAGAATCATACGGCGTTCCTTGTTCATCTTGTCGAGCTTCCAGACAAATTTGCCGGTAAAGAAATCTTTGCACATACGGAAAAATTCCAGAATCAGGTTCCAGATCAGTTCG
>CAMJHU010000084.1 GCA_946405565.1 uncultured Clostridia bacterium | reverse complement strand
AGATCAGCCGCCGCAAACGCCGTGATTCCCGACCGGTAGGCAAAGCCGACCATCATCATCAGCAGTACCGCCATCACGCGTCCTGCCTTTTTATAAGATTGAAAAAACTTCATGTCTAAAAATCATTCCCCTTGAATGGAGTGAAGGGAGTTCAGAGGAAAGCAGACAGGCACAAAAAGAGAAACTCTCAACTCTTAACTCTCAACTCTCTATCTCTAAACATAACTCTTATCCCAGATAGGTTCTGACAACCTCTGCCAGTTCGTCTGCCATGCGGAAAATCTGATCTTTGTCCACACCTTCGGTCATCACGCGGATCAGGGGTTCCGTGCCGGAAGGACGGATCAATACGCGGCCGTTATTGCCCAATTCGTCTTCCGCCGCTTTCACGGCATTTTTCAGTTCCTCGCAGGAATCCATCCGCGCCTTGCCGTCAGCGGCAACCCGCACGTTTACCATTGTCTGGGGCAGCGGCTTGACCAGTCCCGTAAACTCACTGAATTTCTTTCCGCTGCGCGCCAGCAGACCGCAGATCTGCACGGCGGTCAACTGTCCGTCCCCGGTGGTGCAGTGGTCAAGGAAAATCACATGACCCGACTGCTCGCCGCCTAGGTTATAGCCCTTTTTAAGCATTTCCTCCAGCACATATCGGTCGCCCACCTTGGTCGCCACAAAATCCATGCCGCGTTCCGCACAGAACCGGTGAAAGCCCATGTTGGTCAGAATGGTGCCCACCACGGCATTACCCGCCAGCACACCGCGTTCCTTCATATCCTCCGCCATCAGCGCGAGAATATAGTCGCCGTCCACGAGGTCACCGTTGTTATCCACGGCAAGACATCTGTCGGCATCGCCATCGAAGGCAAAGCCGGCGTCAAAGCTGCCCTCCCGGACAATCTTCTGCAAATTGCCGATGTGTGTGGAGCCGCAGTTGTCATTGATATTCACACCGTCCGGCTGTGCGCTATGTATCTCCACATCCGCTCCCAGTCGGTGGAAAAGCTTCGCGGCAGTCACACTGGCGCTGCCGTTGGCACAGTCAAGGGCAAGCCGCAGACCGTCGAGACGCACGTCTATTGTCTCTGCCACATGGGTCACATACTCGTCCACCGCGTCTTCCACGCGATGCACCATGCCCACGCCGCTGCCCACGGGCACCGGTATCTCTTCCGCTTGATCCAGCACAATCGCTTCGATCTGATTTTCCACCGCGTCAGGCAGTTTATAGCCTGTGGAAGCGAAAATCTTGATGCCGTTGTACTCACAGGGATTGTGGGAAGCGGAAATCATAATGCCCGCGTCTGCGCCGTGCTTTACCACCATATATGCCACTGCCGGGGTCGGCACCACACCGAGCAGCAGCACGTCCGCGCCCACCGAGCAAAGTCCCGCCGTCAGCGCACCCTCCAGCATGGCGCCCGAAGCACGGGTATCCATGCCGATCATCACAACCGGGCGTCTGCCGCCATTGTCTTCCGACAACACCAGTGCCGCCGCACGACCGATCTGCATAGCCAGTTCACACGTCAGTTCCGTATTGGCAACGCCTCTCGCGCCGTCCGTTCCAAACAGTCTTCCCATACGATAATAACCTCCAAAACGCAAAATGAATCTATTCTTTTTATGCGGCCAAGAAGCCGCGTATCCTGTTTATCCGTTTATTATAACATGACTCTTTCATTTCGACAAGGTCTATCTCACCGATTTAGAAAAAAGTTCAAAAACGCTGCGTAATGGTGCAGAGTTTTTGATGGGCATCAAGTGTCGATAACACTTCCTTCCCGCCCTTTCGGCAAAAAAGCCCCTGCCCCGCACAAATATATGTGCGGAACAGGGCTGCTTTTGCAATGTGGCAAACGGTTTGAAAAACACTTATGCCTCTTCGTCTTCGTCGAAGGTTTCGGCAACGGATTTCAGTGCGTCATCCACGGTATAATCGGTTGCTTCTTCTGTTTCCGCCGCTTCGGGAGCCTCCTCGGTTTTCTCCGTCGCTTCAGCGGTCTGGGGTTCCTCGGCTGCCTCGGCAGGCTTTTCCTCTTTCTTTTCGTCGGTATCAAAATCCACGCCGGCGCTTTCGGTGATCTCAAAGCTCTCGAGGTCCTCGAAATCCTCAAAATCCTCCAGATCGTCCCAATCCTCTTCATCGTCATCCGGCACGCTGAAGGTGGACGCACAGAAATCGCCGATCTTTTTTCCGATACCCTTGGCTACCGCCACGGGAGAACAATCTTCGCCGTTCTCGGTTCTCTCGATAACCTCCTTTGCCACCAACACAGCGGCGCCGGCTGTCGCGGCGAATGCCACCAGCTTCAAAAGACCACTCATAAAAAAACTTCCTTTCCGCACAGATTGCCGCCGAACACCCGTACGGCACATCTATCAAGTTTATACGTTATATGATATCACTAAAAAAAGAACAAACAATGAATAGAATACAACAATTTATAAAATCATCTCACCAATAATTTGTAAATATCGCCTTTTTTCAACCCGGTGACGGCGGCAGCCTCCTTGGCGGCTTCACTGACCGACAGTCCGCCTTCCGCCAGCGACCGCGCCATTTCCGCGGCTTCTTCCAGCGTGTAGGTGACGGATGCTTCCTCCGCAGGTGCGCCTTCCACAATGATCACAAATTCCCCGCGGGGCGTTTCACCGCCTTCACCGTATCGCGCTGCCGCTTCGGACAACGTGGTACGGATCACCTCTTCGTGCAGCTTGGTGAGTTCCCGCACAATGGCAACGCGTCTCTCTCCCAGTGTATTATATAGATCGGCAAGCATATCCGCCAGTTTATGGGGTGCTTCATAAAAGATCATGGTGCGTTTTTCGCTGCGGATTTCCGCGAGATGTTCGCGTCGGCTTTTTTTGTTCACGCTGAGAAACCCTTCAAACGTAAACCGTCCCGACGGCAGCCCCGACATTGCCAGTGCCGTGATCACGGCGCTCGGTCCCGGCACACAGGTTACGGAAATCCCCAGCTCGTGACACTTGGCGACAATATCCTCCCCCGGATCGCTGATGGCGGGCATACCCGCGTCTGTCACCAGCACACAGTTCTCCCCTGCCAGCAGCCGCGCCGTAATCACCTCGCCGCTTGACCGCTTGTTATGCTCGTAATAGCTGATCAGCGGTTTCCGGATGCCCAGATGATTCAGCAGCTTCATGGTCACCCGGGTATCCTCCGCCGCGATAAAATCGCACGCCGCCATCGCTTCCGCTCCGCGTGGACTCAGATCGCCCAGATTGCCGATCGGTGTGCCTACCAATGTCAACTGTCCCGCCATTTTGACGCTTCACCGTACCTTCCGTATATATCCTTCATCTGTGCGGTATATTTGCCGTCAGACCCTTCCACCGTCAGGGTGGGCAAACATTTCAGTCCCGGTCTGCCGCCGCGGCGTCCCTCCAGCAGCAACAGCCACGGTACGCTGTCCGCACGTTGCTGCACCAGACGCAGCCGCTTGGGTTCGATACCGTTTTCCCGCATGGCGCAGATCACATCGGTCAGACGCTCCGGACGCTGACAGACACACAGCCGACCGCCGTATTGAAGCAGATATCGTGCCGCGCGGCACACATCGCCCGAATCACACAATTCCTCACTGCGGGCAATGCGTCGCTGCTCGGTCTTACTGTCAAAGCCCGAACCCACCGCAAAATAAGGGGGATTACAGGTCACCAGCGTATACCGTTCCCGGGGCAGCCATTCCTCCACACGCCGCAGATCGCCCTGTATCATGCGGAACCGCGCTCTGTCGCCGTTGGCAGCGATACTCCGTTCCGCCAGGGCGCAGCATTCAGGCTGAATCTCCACGCCTGTCACGTCAGCCGGCGCGTCACCGCCCAGCCACAACAGCGGGATAATGCCGCCGCCGCAACACAGATCCACCGCGCGATCCACCCTTCGGGGAGCCGCAAACGCAGCCAGAAGCACCGCGTCGGTACCGAACCGCGAATGGCGGCTGATATAGATCACCCGTCCGTCTGCCAGCGGTTCCGCTGTCACTTCTTCGTTCTGCTCTGTCGGCATCCGTTTCCTCCCTCTTTCCCGCAATCACAACAAAAGGCGGGGCAATGCCTTTTGAAAAAAGGTATCGCTCCGCCGATCGTCTCTTCGCTAAACTTAAAAGCGCCGCCAAATTTCCGACAAAGAATTACTCAGCAGAAGGAGCGCCCACCGGGCAGGTGTCTGCGCAAGCGCCGCAGTCAATGCAGACGTCCGGATCGATCACATAAGGAGTGCCTTCTTTGATCGCTTCTACGGGGCATCCCGCTGCGCAAGCACCGCAGCCGATGCAATCTTCACTAATCTTGTATGCCATAATTAGCACCTCCGAAATTGAAATTTACGCTGAAATTATACCGCAAATCCTCTCAAATTGCAAGTCAATTTTCCGACAATATTTGCGCCTGTTTTATGGCAGTTTCACTAAATTGAAGTTATTTATCGAGACGATATCTCATAAATGGTTTCAAATCGTCAAAACTACGTTGACAGGAAAATCAATCCTCCTGCTCATACACGTTGATCACCAGACCCGTGGTGGGCTTGGGATAGAAATAGGTGGACTTCTGCGGCATTTTTTCACCCGCATCCACAATGTTGCGAATATCCTCGATACGGGTGGGATTGAGAATGAAGCAGCACTGATATTTGCCTTCATCTACCGATGCGATCGCTTCGCTGAAGCTGCGGGTGTAATTGACACAGTCCTCATTGTTGCAGTGCATGACGCGTTCCAGTACAAGCTGATGCAGGATGCTGATATCCAGCGTCCGCAGCGCCTCACTGCTGTCCGGCATAATTTTTTCCATCGCCTCGCTGGTGCTGCGCAGCTTGAGCAGGTACCATTCGTCATTGCCCACATACCACGCCGCTACCTTGCGACCGCGATTGTAGTACTCGCTCAGTGTGGGCTTGATACTGCTCACGCCGTGATGCTTATCAATGCGGAAATTGACGTCGATCTGCTCCAGAAACGCTTCTACATCCATATGCTCCACGCCCTTGATCAGACGGTGGGTCGGGAACAGGCTGAACTGATTGTCATCCATGTTGACCAGCAGCATCATCACATAATCACAGGGGGAACCGTCCGGGGCGCCGTTTTCATGGCACATATTGCGATATTTCAGCGAAGTCTCATAACGGTGATGACCGTCGGCAATATACAGATTGCGATGCGCAAAATCGCGGCACAGCGCCGAAACCTCCAATTCATCATCCACCACCCACAAACGGTGAACACATTTTCCCTCTGTCGCTTCCATGTCGGGCTTGCGTTCAATCAGCATATTGATCTTGGAGGTGGTGCGGTTGCCCTTGTCGGAATACAGCGAATAGATGGTGCTGATATTGGAATGCGTCGCCTGGATCAGATTGAGACGATCCTGCTTGGGCTTGGAAAGTGTGAATTCATGCGGCATAATAATACCCTTGTCGAATTCCTCCAGCTTGACAAGTCCGATAATTCCCAATACGCTCTTGGTCTCTCCGTGAAGCGTGTACTGCTCTTCATAAATATACAGTGCGGGCTTTTCGTCACGTGCCATCACACCGTCAGCCATCCAGCCCTTCAGGACCTCGGCTGCCTTGGCGTATTTGTCATCCACGCCCTCTTCATCCACGGGAAGTTCCACCTTCACGATGTTATTTCCGTTTTTCTCCAGATACTCGGCACGCTGGAGTCCGTTGATAATGTCATAGGGCGGGCAAAGAAGCTCGTCCATCTCTCCCGCCTTCGGGGTAAAACGCACGCCGCGGAACGGTTTAATTTCTGCCATTTCCGATTGCCTTCCTTTCGGTAAGTGATTTTTTTAACCAGCGGTTATCTATGATTTTCCCATCTATTATACTGCCTCTCGGAATCGGCAGACAATAAATCCCTTAATATCACTCGGAGAACGTATGGATTTCTTCTTCGGTCAGCTCATTTTCCTCCGTCGGAAATTCTTCTTCGTCCTCCTCATCATCCTCATCATCATCGTCATCATCATCGTCGTCATCGTCCTCGTCGTCCCCGGACAATTCCGCCGCCACTTCCTCGTCATCCTCTTCACCGGCGGACGTATCTATAATGCCGTCGGAATAACTGAAAATACTCACAATGTACCCCACAATCATGATGGTAGTGGTTACCAGATAAGCATAGCGCATGGTCGGGGATGTCACCGTGAACAGCTTGAAAAGCAGACACGCCAGCACCGCCCAGTTGCAGACCAGCGCCGCCATCTGCACCGCCGCGAAAATCAGAAATCCCAGTGTGAGCGTATGCTTCTGAACTTTCGTCATCATACACGAGATGGTTCCGATAAAAAACAGAATCAACAGTCCCACCACGCTGATAGCCGACAGGATTCCCACGGTAAAGCCCCTGCTCTGCACGATGAACCCATTGTAAAACATCGTGCCAAACGCGGCAAGAAGCAGTCCCATCGTGAATACGTCCAGCACTACTTCGCCTACAATCTTCTTGACCGGGCTGGCTGAGACATTTTCATTGCTCATAAATGTATTACTCCTCTCATCAATGGTGATGATTCGACCCCCGGACAACAATCCACAAGGCCTATTGCATATAATGTTATCATTTTAATCAGTTTCAGTCAAGTCATTTTTGGGAATATCCTTTCTTTTTTTACAATTTCACAAAAACCACTAAAAACGTCTTACTGTCGGCATATGTGTCACTCCGTTTTCCCTGATTTCCCCATACCAGCCTTCGTTCATCGCGTCACATCTCTGTCTGTCAAAAACAGTCTGCCTTTTTGCCTAAAAGATATTTGGGTCTTTTATAATTTTTTGCAAAAAAATTAAAAATCGGTTGCATTTTAATGAATCTATGCTATAATTAATGTAAGTAATTTTTGGAGTCAGGTCGTTGCACATACATCGGCTTGTGGTTTTTACTCGGCTGATACATCTGCCGGTTCAAAAAAATCCGGGTTCGGGGCGTTCGGAGCGTCATGCACCGGAAGTAATCAGGAGGCTTCAGATCCATCATGCCAAAGAAACAAAAAGTAACCAAAACAAAGACCGAAAAAGAACAAAAGGTCAAAGTGAAAAAACTTAAAAAGGAACCCGCCAAGAAAGTTCACGGCACGCTGGAAATCAACTTGGAACAGGATAAGCTGATGACCAGCAACGAACAGAAATCTAATCGGCTTTTTGCGGAGATTTGTCTGTTTTCCGTTTTTTTGGTGCTTTTCTGCCTTTTACTCAATGAATTTGGCGTCTTTGTCATTGACCCCGTGCTGATGCGCATTGTCTGCATTGCGTCGGCTCTTCTCTTCTTTATTCCGTTCGTGGTCGTTTTTCTGGCACGGAGTACCGGCGAATGGGTTAAGTATTTCATGATAACGGACATACTGCTTATCGTCATTATGCTTTATTCCGTCCTGTCATACCATG